>NZ_VRKW01000008.1 GCF_009746715.1 Ketobacter sp. MCCC 1A13808 | reverse complement strand
AACCACACAACAGAGGGAAAGGAAGACTGGTAATAACAGAATTGTTTAGGCCATAATCGGCCGTATTAGGCGGGTCAATATTCGGTGCAAAAGCCGGGTCAAATTTAGATGCAAATTAACAACCAAGACGTCTAAAATACGCGAGAATGTCGCAATATACGATACGCTCAAGCCACTCTACGATATTGCACTTCCAATCGTAAGCGAGCTGGATTTTACAAAAGATGGACTTAAACGCTACGCACTATCCGTTCATCGGCGGCAGGTTTTTCAGGTTAATCGTTTGAAAGATCATGATCGGCATCTTCACCTTGCCATTTTTATCACTCACCAATTTCAACAGCTGGTCGATATTCTGGTCGAAACGTTTCTGGCCTCGGTGAAAACAGCAGTGAACAAGGCCGAGAATCTTGCCAAAGAAGAATACTACAAACAACGCCAGGAGCAATCTGGCCATACGCAAGCGTTAGTAAAGGATACGGTTGATTTAGTGTCGTTGGTGGAAAAACTTAAAGAGACGCTGAACAACCCTATTCTGAGTGATTCAGAGAAAGTCGAAAAAGCGATTCGCTTGATAAGCCCGTCAAAGATATCCACGGAAAACGTAAACGCTCATGTAAAAGATGTCCAGGAGGACTTAGATAAAATCAGCGGACAGGCTCTTGAAATGCTCTTTTTGGAAGAAGGCGCCACGTCGCTTCAGCTCAAGTGTAGCGATATTCTTCGGCGGCTCAATTTCGATTGCGACGTGAAAAGCAACAAGCTGCTAAAAGCAATATCGCAGTACCAAGCGAAAAACGGAAAGGTTGATGATACATTCCCAGTCGGGTTTCTTACGAATTCAGAAACCGGCTACGTTGACACGAAAGACTCCTTCCGCGCAAAACTGTATCGCATTCTGCTTTATAAGCACACTGCCGCTGCCATTAAAGACGGCACACTGAGCATTGTTAACTCAAATCGTTACCGACAGCTAGAGCAGTATTTGATCTCGCGGGAATACTTTCAAAAAAATCGGGATCACATACTAAATTTAGCGGACATGGCTGATTTTAAAGATGTTAAAAAATTGGTTGAGCACTGGGAACTCGAATTGGATGCGCAATACAAGGAGACGAACGAGCACATACTGGAAAATATAAACGAATATATTGAGACAGATGGCCTTGGTGGATTTAAGCTAACGTATGAACGAAATACTCGGGCTGAAGTCCTGTTAGAAATGGAAAGCGACGTAGCTCTGTTTCCGGATGATCAATACATTCGAATAGCAGAAGCGTTAAGTACAGTGAATGCTGCTTCGGGGTTTCTTGACGAGCTTGAACACAACAGTATCCGATACCGCAAGCCCAGGCCTGAAGATAAAAATTTCCTGGCGGGAATAATTGCGCTAGGTGAACACTTGAGCGTGCCAAAATTATCTAAATTGGCTAGGGAAATTGAACTGGCAACGTTGGAATCCACGACCAATGGCTTTTTTACGCTTGAGAATTTGAGACGAGCAAACGATGCCGTTATCCGTTTCGTCAATCAACTTCCACTGGCCAAAGTATTCATTGGAGACTACGGCTTGCAGACATCAAGCGATGGCCAGAAATGGACCGTCGCATATGAGTCACTCAATGCAAATAAGTCATTTAAATATGGTGGTCGTGACCCCGTTGTATCGGCCTATACTTTCATAGATATACGAGGGATGTTCCCTTACTCAATGGTGATCAGTGGTTCCGAATTTGAAGCACACTATATGGTGGATGGGTTATTGAAAAATGATGTAGTGAAATCAGACCTTCACTCCACGGACTCTCACGGATACACGGAAGCCATATTTGGCCTTACGCATTTATTGAAATTTTCTTTTGGACCACGCATAAAAAATCCCGGCAAAAGAGTTTTATACTCCTTCAAAACTCCCACTTTCTATAAGAAAAAAAGCTATCCGATCTTTCCAAGGGAACGGATTAATAGAGATAAAATTATTGATAATTGGGAAGATGTTCTTCGTCTATGCGCATCAATCAAGCTAGGCGAAGTTACTGCGTCTCAAATCTTCAAACGATTAAACTCATACTCACAAAGCAATCCTCTTTACGAAGCACTAAAAGCATTTGGAGGTATTCCGAAAACGTTGTTCTTGCTCCGGTATGCCGACGATGTGGGTATGCGAAAAGCCATCCACCGCCAGTTAAATAAAGGTGAGGCAGGGAACAAGCTTGATCGAGCGCTGGCCATTGGACGGGCAGATTATGTGCAGACAATTAAGGAAGACCAGGAGATCGCAGAGACCTGCAAACGACTACTTAAAAATGTCATCGTTTGCTGGAATTTTATGTATCTCTCCAAACGTCTGTCAGAAGCCAAAACAGATGTTGAGTATTCCCTGCTACTAAAAAAGATTAAGGCGTCGTCTATGCTGGCTTGGGAACATTTTGTCTTTCATGGCGAATTTGATTTTTCACAGAACTCCCTAAAAGACTCTCAACAGATAGATTTACAAAAAATCCTTGATCCAGACCTGATCAAAGAGTAATCGATCATCGCCGTTTTACAGGAGAGTGGCCGACACTCTCCTCGTTTTCCCAAATATAACACCGCTTTTGAGCATCGTTCCGGGAAAAGAAATATCGTATAACCTATTGTATTTAAACGTTATTTTCTAAAACCTATAGTTGTTTTTCGAGTTTTGTTTAGGATTTCCCTTCATTGGTAATCCATTCAAGCAAACCCGGTTCGATGCCAGTCGCTTTACGTTTGAAACCATAAAGGGGTCAGACCAGGATCTCGAATATGCGTTGAAATTCCTCTACAGTTACAACGGCAGTGTGGCTACTTATAACAGCTACCGAAGAGAGCTTGAGCGTTTTCTTCAATGGAGCTGGAACGTAGAAAAGACCTCGGTATTAAATCACCGGCGGGAAAATATCGAAGAATTCATTAACTTCTGCTTCAATCCGCCGCTCGCCTGGATTGGTACTAAAAATGTTTCACGCTTTGTTAGAAGAGCAGGCGTTCGAGTCCCGAACTCGCAATGGCGGCCGTTTGTTGTCAATATCTCTAAACAGGATTTTCGCAACGGCATTGAGATTGACAAAAAACAATACTCACTATCGCAAGCCGCCGCTAAAGGTGTTTTTACTGCGCTGGTTTCGTTTTACAACTATCTGATTGAAGAGCAACTCACAGACGCCAATCCGGTAGCGTTAATACGTCAAAAAAGTAAATATATCCGCAAGGAACAGATGAAACCCGTGGTTCGACGTATCAGCAACCTTCAGTGGGATTATGTTCTGGAGATCGTCGAAATAATGGCTTCAGAGAATCCGGAACAACACGAACGATCACTGTTCATAATGAATTGCCTTTATTCCATGTATTTACGAATATCAGAATTGGTTGCTGACGAACGTTCCGTTCCTGTTATGGGCGACTTTAAACGGGACCAGGATGGCAACTGGTGGCTACATGTTATCGGCAAGGGTAATAAAAGCCGGAATATCACCGTATGTGATGATATGTTAAATGCGCTCAAGCATTATCGTAGTTACCTTGGTTTAACACCATTGCCGGAGCCAAACGATAAGACGCCGTTAATCGCGAAAGCAAAAGGCAAAGGTTCAATAACCAGTACGCGACATATTCGTTTAATCGTTCAAACTTGTTTTGATACCGCATTTGATCGCATGGAAAAGGATGGTTTGGTGGACGATGCGATGGATTTGAAAGTGGCTACCGTGCATTGGTTAAGGCATACAGGAATATCTGAAGACGTGAAAGACAGACCGCGGGAGCACGTTAGGGATGACGCCGGACACGCTACAATGGCGACGACCGATCGGTATATCGAATCTGATTTACGTGAGAGGCACGCGTCAGGGCGTAAAAAGCGCGTCAGGGAGGCTGTTGAGTCTTCATCATTCATGGCTGCTGATTGATAAGTAGACAGCTAACTAATTCGGCATAATGTATATTATGTTAAATAGAGGCTTTCGCATATTCTTAAGTCTGTGAGTCAGTTTCAGGCTGATATGAGACTGACCCCGCTTGCCTTCTACTGATAGGTAAACATGGCCTCAGCAAAAAAAGTGTCGTTGTCTTCCGTTTTTGAAAGCATCGACTTGAATTCATCGATATTGCTGACCTCCAAAAACCCTCCTTTAAAGATACGGAACAAACTTATTACCACCCGTTTATTTTGGTGATCTGCACCTGATTGAGGGCGCGAAATTAAATCGAACTACATTAGATAAACGGAGAATCAGTGCGCAATAAGCAGTCGTCGGCCGTTAATGGGTGGCTAATAAATAGTCAGAATACCGCTTTGGTCATTAACGCTGATCCGCAACATCGCGAACAACCGGAAAGAAATAAATGCGCCTAGACTAACTCAACCAAATTAAATGCTTGCTCTTCAATATACTGAATATTAACCGAATAATACGTGTTTACCGCATGGCTTATTAAGCGCTTGATCTGTAAATAAAATTAATATTTCGGTACAATCCACCCTCTTAAATTTTTGTTAACAAACTAAAAGTGCCGATTCATTCTAGTTTGGTATTCTGTGGTCTAGGAAAATAACAGGTGTATCCCATGTCAGAAAGTAAATCGAAAATCATATATACACTCACCGACGAAGCGCCCGCTTTGGCGACCTACTCCCTGCTTCCAATCGTTAACCAATTCACGGGTACAGCGGATATAGAAGTGGAAACCAGTGATTTGTCCTTGGCGAGGCGTATTCTGGCTAGCTTTCCTGAGCGTCTAACAGATGACCAAAAAGTGTCTGACAACCTCAAGGAGTTGGGTGAACTAACCCAGAAACCGACGGTTAATATCATCAAATTGCCGAACATTAGTGCTTCCATCCCTCAGCTTGCTGCCGCGATTACCGAATTACAAAACAAGGGTTATGACATACCCCGTTATCCCAGCGATCCACAGAACGACGAAGAAGCCGAAATAAAAGACCGCTATGCCAAGGTGCTGGGCAGTGCAGTTAACCCTGTATTAAGGGAGGGTAATTCGGACCGGAGAGCGCCGGCATCGGTAAAGCGATATGCTCGCAATAATCCTCATTGGATGGGGAAATGGAGCCAGGCTTCCAGAACCCACGTCGCCCATATGCGTTCAGGCGATTTTTATCATAGCGATATCTCCACTACGTTAACACAAGCAGATACCCTGCGAATTGAGCTGGTGGAAGAAAGTGGAAAAGTTTCGGTTCTGAAAGAAGTTCAAGTTCAGGATAAAGAAGTGGTTAGTGCGCAGTTTATGAGTGCTAAAGCGCTGTGTAAATTTCTTGACGAAGAGATGGACGGAGCCCGAACCGCAGGCCTGTTGTTTTCGTTACACCTGAAAGCGACCATGATGAAAGTGTCCGATCCGATCATCTTCGGGCATGCCGTCAGAGTGTATTTTAAGGATGCATTTGAGAAGTATGCCGATACCTTGGAAGAGCTGGGTGTAGAGCCTAATGAAGGTTTGGGTAGCGTGCTGCGATTAATCGATAATCTTCCGTACTCGAAACGTTCCGATATGGAATACGATTTTAGAAAATGCTATGAAAAGCGTCCGATGATGGCAATGGTCGACTCGGATAAAGGCATCACTAATTTGCACGTGCCGAGCGATATTATTGTTGATGCATCGATGCCCGCAATGATTCGCAACGGCGGCAAGATGTGGAGTGCCGATGGCAAGCTACAAGACACGAAGGCCATCATTCCTGACACCTGTTACGCCACTATTTATCAAGAGGTCATTAATTTCTGTAAGCATCATGATAAATTTGATCCAAGCACCATGGGCACAGTTCCTAATGTTGGTCTGATGGCGCAAAAGGCAGAAGAATACGGCTCCCATGATAAAACCTTTGAATTGCCCTGTGCTGGCACCATGCGAATAGTTAATTCCGCTGGTCAGGTTCTTCTACAGCATGAAAATCTTCAAACCGGTGATGTATGGCGTATGTTTCAGGCCAAAGATGGTCCGATTCAAGACTGGGTAAAACTGGCTGTTACCCGGGCGAGAGCCAGCAAGATGCCCGCCGTTTTTTGGTTGGATGAGTATCGTGGTCACGATAGGGAAATGATCAAAAAGGTAGAACACTATTTACAGTACCACGACACTGAAGGATTAAGAATCCGAATTCTTAATCCTGATATGGCCATGAGATATACGCTGGAAAGACTCATCCGCGGCAAAGACACCATCTCTGTTACTGGTAATGTATTGCGGGATTATCTGACAGACCTGTTCCCTATTTTGGAACTCGGCACCAGTGCGAAGATGCTGTCCATCGTACCGCTTATGAATGGCGGTGGCTTATTTGAAACCGGAGCCGGTGGGTCAGCGCCAAAACATGTGCAACAGTTCGTTGAAGAAAACCATTTGCGCTGGGATTCGCTGGGTGAATTCCTCGCTCTAGCTGTTTCTATCGAAGACGTTGCCACCAAATCAAATAACCCGAAAGCTCAAATCTTGGCGACGGCACTGGATGACGCCATCGAAAAGCTGTTAGAAGGCGGCAAATCGCCCTCAAGAACAGTCAACGAGTTGGATAACCGAGGCAGTCATTTTTATCTAGCGAAGTATTGGGCTGACGCATTGGCAGAGCAGTCTCATGATGCCGAGTTAAAATCGTATTTTACGAAATTAGCCAAGGACTTGGCGGATAACGAAGAGACTATCGTTGCTGAGTTGATGAATTGTCAGGGAAAACCGGTTGATATGGGCGGTTACTTTATGCCGGACTCCGATAAGCTAGAGAAGTTAATGAGACCAAGCGAAACGCTAAATTCATTAATAGATAGCTAGAAATAGCTAATTTATTGTATACCACTGGCGCCTATGTATTCGCGCCAGTGGACCCCTCCTCCCCCAATAGTTCCGCTCGGCTTATTGTTTTCAGTTACGTTCACCCCGTTCCAGGGGCACCACCCGTGGCATCTCGAACCCTTCCGGCAATATAAGTTTGCCCTCGGTATTGATGTAACCGGAATGCTTTGACACGATCGGCAAGCTTGGGTGCGGGCAGGCCTTGTCGGTGCCCTCGCCACAAATGCCGCTCATGAAATACGAGCGCTTTTGAATATCTTCGGGCCAGGGGTCGGCGTGTGTGCTGAGCCACTGGGCCGGTATCATATAGATACAGATAAAGCTTGTGCTGACCGCAGCGAAGATTGCCAGAAAGCGCGTTAGTTGTTGCATGACGAAACCACCGCCAACATGATCTAGCCCCCGCTCAACAACGGTACGTCCCTGACTGTCAGTAAAAAAGCGCAGGCTGCAAATAACCGTCATGACAGCGCCCCACATTAATCCCTCATAAAGCGGATATTGGTAATACGTACCGGCGTTGATCGACAAAGACTGAATAGCGCCTGGATAGGTATATAAACCGGCAGGCAACAGCACCAACCCTTCCATAATAAAGTCGAAAATATAGGCATACACGAACATACAGCCAATTAAGCGGCGGTTGCTGATGTGTGGCCAGCGTTGCTTCACTTTGCCCATGAACCAACAGCCGGCCATGATGGTTAGCAAGTTGCCATACCCATAACCGACAAAGTTGTTCAGCAACGGCTCTGAAACCATAGCCCCCGGCTCGTCCGGTGAAAGCCATCCCGGAACGTGTGGAGTCCAGGCACCCATATTCCACAGCCAGGAGTTATACAGGCACCAGGTATTGGTGTAGTTCAACAACGGATCAATGAACACCAATAGATTGAGGGCAAGCATAAGCATCCCGTCCAAGGTGATACGGCGCTCCTGGCGCCAGGGTCTAATCCAGAAATACCAGATAGCAAAAGGTAAGCCTGCCGTCAGGATGGCGGCGTTTCCTCCCAGAAAGAGCTTCATGTACATCGGCGGGTCGCTGACCCCGGTTGGTACCGGCGTGAAGTAAGGGCCGCTGATCCATTGAAACCCGACATAGAGTATGAACAGCAACATTGCGGCTCCAACCATGGCCCACATCTGAACAGTCATGGGTCGTGTTTGCGGTTGCGTCATCGCGCTCGCTGGTTTACCCGGTGTGCTGTCTGAATTGGTCATTATACGTTCCCCATTGGCTTTATTGATATGCAATACGTTCTTGCTTATATTTGTGCAATGAAGTGTTGCTTATCTTCGGTGCTGTGTCAATCCTCCGTTAAACCTGTATAATTTTGCGTCCTTCGGCAAACACATGAGAGTTATGAAATCGCCCGCTCAGAAGCCTCACAAAAAGGTCCACAAGCCGCATCTCTCGACCGCGTCAGACGCGCGTGCGGTGCGTAGCAGAGACAAAATACGGCAAGCGTTCCTGGTTTTGCTTGAAACCGCTTCATTGAATGACATCACTATCCGTGAGATCTGCGCAAAGGCGTCACTTAATGACGTGACGTTTTACCGACACTATCAAACCAAGGCGTGTTTACTTGAGGAAATCGCCACTGATGAAGTTAAGCAGCTGGTTGAACTCACGCTCCCGGTGTTTAACGCGGAGAACACCGCCGCCGCTGCGACGACGCTATGCACGTATGTCGATAATCACCGCAAGCTTTGGACAACGCTGTTTGTGGGGGGCGCCGCTGAGAGCGTACGCCGCACGTTGATCGATTTGTCGAAGAAGGTAAGTCACGCCTATATGGATTCCGAGGGATGGCCCCCTAAAGATTTAGCGGTGGCCATATTCGTAGCGTCGACAGTGGAACTCCTGACCTGGTGGCTACAACAGGAAGTGCCGTCTCCGATATCGGATGTCGCACAGATTTTTGAAGGGTTTATCGTCACACCCGCTCTCAACGCCGCCGTCGATCACAAGCAAGGTGCGACGAAAACATCAATTTAGCTCGCTGGTAGGAACCTTCAGTAACACAATGCCAGATGGGTATTCGGGGCTGTTATGGATGGTTGTTATGCCCTCTTTGGCGAGTTCCCTGCGTGGCAAATTAAGGATACCCTGAGCTTGGTTACTGGGACTTATCGAAACCCGTAATTTGTTTCCTTCCCGTATGAGCGCGCTGGTAGGAAAGATTTCCACTTGCAGTTTCACGACCTCTCCCGGCGTTAGCAGTTGCTCTTTGGTCTGGGTAAGGTAGTGGTAGGGTTGCACCATTTCGCCTGCAATAAAGCGGGATTTGCTCTCATCTACCGCCCGTGCGGAAGCCAGCAGCAGTCCATTGGTGATCGGATTAACCCGCCCCTTTGGTGTGACTTCGTCAATCCGAACAGAAATTACCGCATCTTGTGCGGTACTGGATACCCATAAATCAGCCTGCAAAGGGCCGTTAATATAGTAATCCTCCAACATGGGTTCTGTTTCAAAATTCAGTGCGTTTCGTTCCAGCCTGCGGTTGTCCCAATAACAGCGAGGCGCTGCGACGACACCGGCGATTCCTAATGTCCATTGCACATAACTGGGCGAACATCGGGTGCCGTCATTGATGTCGATTGAGGCCGTCAGTAAAGTACCGCCTTTGCTCTTACCGAAGCGGTAGCCCGCAAACTCAGGGGTGGCCATGCTACGAGCTTGCTCCGGTTCCGTTGGTGGTGATGTTGTCAGGTTGCCGTTACCATGCAAAAACCAGCGTTCAGGTAATGCCGATGGGTGGGGCCAGTCAGTGGCGTCGGAATACCCTTTCCACATCCCTTTTTTATAATTTTTAACGTATTGAGTCACTGGAGGGATATTATCTAAGCCAGTTTCCATGTCTTTCAGGTATCGATCAAACCATTGCAACATCAAGTTCAGTATCGGATCTGTTTTGTCTGTTCCTCGAATTGCTTGAACAAAATTACTGGCGTGGTCGCCATTGAAAATAACCAAGCGAGAATCAACTCTGTCTTTAAGACGTTCATACAACAGCGGTGCGTCGCGTTGAAAAATATCGTTCACTGCGCCAAGAATGAAGGTGGGAGCTTGTATTTTATCGATATGCGTGATGGGCGATCGTATACGCCAAAAATCATTGTCATAAGTGATTTCCGGGTCCCCCTCAAGAATTTTGTTCACCATGGGTAGATAATATTGATCAATTTGCTCCACGTGTCGCTGCGTAGCGCCATCTATTATCTCTTTGAGTTCCGGATACTGAAGTGCGGTGAGATCATTTAAAGTGGAGGTAAGGTGGGTTAGCGTGGCCCATGCGCTTAAGAACACGCCATTGAGCAGACCGCCGGTACCGACGGTTCCGCGCTGAGAATCCCCCATAGGCACACTGGCAAATATCGCTTTGATATCTTCAGGTCGTTGTTGTGCTGTGAATAAAGAAGTGATCGCCATATAGGACGCGCCGGCGACACCCAGATTGCCATCGTACCAAGGCTGTTGTTTGATCCAATCCACTACGTCACCGTATCCGGATTGTTCTTCAGCGCCGAGCAACTCCCAACCGCCTTCGGATACCCCGCTGCCGATAACATCCACTGATACCATTGCGTAACCATGCCGAACAATAAACGGATCGGGTCCGCCCAGCAACACAGCACCGGATACCGGTGTCGACGCCAGCATACCAACGTTGTAAGCACTTTGTGATAAAACCACCGGAAGTGGCCCTTCCACAGGCGTGCCTTTTTTATCTGCAGGTAAAGTCACGCGCAGGCCCACTCTGTGACCACTGGTGGTATCGATATACTGAAGTGGAAGTACTTTTATACGGGGGAAATCATAGGGGCGGTTATAAGCGCCTGTTTCATTGGAAGCTTTGGTTGAAGGCGCTGATCCGCTATCCGGTGGTGCGGGACTGACTTCGGCTAATGGTGTTTTTATTTCCGTTGGGTTGTCAGATTTTTGGTCAGGTAAGTTATTTGAACCACCACAACCGGATAAGACTATAAAATAAGTTAATAAAGTTATTTTCGTTATTATTGTTATTGTTTTTTTCATTATTTGATCTCCTGAAGCGAGATTTATATTACGTGTGCAAACGTAAAAAATCTACTCAGGAGTTAAAAGAGAATGCTCAACGAGCCTGCCAATAATGCAGTAGGAATTGCGGAAGCTTAATCCGAAAGCAAAGGAATCTAAAGTCCATTCGCAAGCGGGTCAGTTTTGAATAGTGTATGCACCATTGATTGTTTACTTTTTTGTATTCTTCCTGATAATGACCAAAGCCCTGTAGATCGATTAACCCTGGCATGCGGACAAGATCCTCCATTGCCCAGATGCCCGTTGCAGTGTTGAGCGATGTAATATTGATTTCCGGTGTTAAGCCATGATGAACGGTTGTGCAGTTCGCCAGTGTTGATTTTACGAATGAGACAAACTCGTCCGCGCCGTGAATCACTTTGCCACCCGATGGTTTCGTGTCACTGACAAAATCGTCGGTGAACAGACAACGAAACGAATCCCAGTCCTGGGTATCAAGAAATCGAAAGTAGCGCGACTTCAGTAATTTGATTGCTTCTATATCAATTGTGTCGTCGGCCATTTTATTTGCCTTCCATGGATCGGCTCTGTCAAGGCGGCCTTCAAAGGAAAAACGAAACGCTCCGTTAAACATTAGAGCGTTTCGCTGTCCCCTTTTCAGTCCATCTTTGTTGCAGTGAAGGGGTATTTACCCATAAAGCCGGCTTTGCATTTACCGGTCATGGTATTACCTTCGATGATTCCCTGAAATTGCACTTTGAGTTTCATCGGTTTTGTTACTTGATTGATCCAGCTCAGCGTGTTGCCTTCGTATTTGACATCCAAAATGGGCGAACTCATACCCTGCCCTGTTTGTACTCCGCTGTATTCCCCGTTTTTCTGCTCGATGACCAATTCTGTTTCCTGTGCGCCGGTGGGACCTTTTACCGTTACCGACCAGCGACCTTCCAAAGGCACCGCTGCTGCACCGGTCGATACCGGTTGAGGTGATTGCTCCGGTTCGGCCACCAGCAAGGGAATCGTGGTTTGAGTTTTTAACGGCTTCGCAGCAATGATCGAACTAACTGGTTTCAGATCCGCATAGGTAACGATCCCCGCACGGGCGTCGACCACGGATGGAATTGCGTTCACAACCGGGGTGGCCGGGAACATAAATCCAATGACCATCAACTCCTCCATCGGCAACGTAAGATCCGGCAACACTTCTACTCGCATATTGATTTTAGGCGTGCCGTTGATTTCAATCAGATAGGCCATTGCGATGTCCCACGCCGGTGTAATATCGTCACCTACCACCCATTGCACGGTTGCTTCTATCACCGGCAGGCCGTTCGATATGCCCAGCCACTTCGCCATGATTCCGGCTACAGTGCCTTGAGGGACTGTTCGGCCCGGCACGTCCAGCTCTTGGGTTGCATAGGCAAATTCAACATCACAGCGCACCTCATCCAGTGTGTAATCAAACAATATTGCGATTGCTTCCACGGCATCGGCGAATGGTCCTGTGGCTTCCTCGACGTCTTTGGCATGATTAGGATCACCTTTTGGGCGACCCCAGCCGAGAGCATCCTGGTTAGCATCGCCTGCCCATAATCCGATATTGAATGATTCTACAATACGCACCTGGTTAACTTCTTTGCATAGGCCCGAAGCGGCTACGGTCAGATTGTCCACCCAGCCCGGATTGATACCGCTGCCAAACAGACTGGCGTTACCCGCTTGCGCGGCCTGTTCTAGTCTGGAGCGGGCTTCTTCTCCGTAACTTCGTCCAGTCATAAAACTGGCGGTGGAGACGATATTGATTCCGGCGCGCAGTAGCTGCTCCAGGTGCTCCACATTCGGATGCAGAGGCATATAAACAACACAGTCGGGATTAAGTGCGATCAATTCACCGATATCGTGCGTCGCTTTTATTCCGAGCTTGCGCCCCAATTGGATTAGATCCCCGACATCCTGGCCTGATTTTTCCGGGCTGTAGGCATAGACGCCCACCAACTCCAGATTCGGGCGCTCCAGAATGGCTTTAATTGACTCTCCAGCTACTTTACCTGTGGTCCATTGAACGATGCGAAGTGGGCTCTTAGAGTTGTTCATTACCTGTATACTCCCTCATTGTTATAATTGGTTTTTTGACTGATCCGCGGGCTTAGCGTGCACCTGCACCAACAAAGCGATAAATCCATGAATAGATCGATGTTGAGTTTCGACATGTCATCACCGGTTAATCATCCGTACAAAAATAAGGTCGTGACATGAAGACACCACGGGGGCCGAAAGGCGGCGCAGAGATACGCGACACAGTATCGCATAGCGAATTGGGGGAGGCCAGTATTTCAGCGTCATCCATGAAAGACGCGCGCAAGGCTCGTACCGATGAGGCATTGCGGGCCGCCATGCTGACGTTACTGGAGCGTGAGCCCTTGGAGACGATTACGATACGTAAAATTTGCGCTCAGGCAGAGGTGCATTATGCGACTTTTTTCCGTCATCACAGCTCCAAGGAAGCGTTGTTGGATCATTTGGCAAAGGATCAGATTAATCGGCTTATCAAACTGGCTTTACCGGTAAACGATGCCGATGGCGACGGGCCTGCATTTCAAACTCTTTGTCATTACGTAGACCAGCACCACGCATTATGGAGTGCATTACTGACTGGCGGCGCTGCAGGCGCAATGCGAGAGGAACTACTGAATCACGCGCTTATGTTGGCTGCCGAACGCTCCCCGGAACACCCCTGGCTGCCGGTGGAGCTGGCCACAACCTGCAATGTGACGCTGATAGTGGAAACCCTGGCCTGGTGGTTAAAGCAGCCGCGGGAGGCTTATGCACCGGATACGATCGCCCGCATGTTGCATCGTTTACTGGATTCATCCGGGTTGTTGGAAGGATCGGATTACCCACGCCGAAAAAAGTGATCAGTAAAACCCGCGCTGACGTGACGCGGGCCTCGTTTTCAATTTGTTCTGAGTTTTAACGCCATTCCCCCAAATTGATTTAAGGTAAAATGAGTTTCGAATCATTAATTAAAAAAAACAAATAGATAAATAAATAAATAAAGGGGAACTCATGTTAACTCGGTCTGCGCGCGCTATTAGCGCCTGTGTATTCATGTTCGTCGTAGCGTACCTGACTGCCTGTGGTGCGGAACAGGCAACGGAATTGGTGATGTGCGACGATTCAGTCGATACCCAATCCCCTATCTTGAATAGTGGTTTTGGTTTTAACCTGGAGAATACCCGAAACCAACTGTCCCCGATCACGGCGCAGAACGTAGCTGATCTGGAATTGGATTTTGTGCTTAACGCTGAAGATACGAAGGAGCGGCGCGGAGCCCCGGCCGTTACCAGCCAAACCATCTATTATCACACCCCTGATTCCGTTAATGCAGTGAACCGTGAAACCGGTTGTGTGTATTGGACCTACGATGCCCCCGACACGGTTCGCAGTGCATCGGTAACGCTGTTGGATGAACCCTCACTGAATCAGCGCCTGGTGGTGGTTGGCACCTGGAACGGTTGGGTTATCGCTTTAGATGCGAAAGCCGGAGCTGAGGTTTGGCGGGTGGATGTCAGAGAGTTCGACTCCAACATGGTGACCGGCGGCTTGCAATATTATAACGGGCGCCTGTATGTACCTCTGGCCACAAAATCGGTGATCTATGCTTTATTGCAATTCTCTTGCTGTGAGTCTCATGGTTCCTTGGTTGCGTTGAACTCGGCAGATGGTAGTGAAATATGGCGCTTTCATGGCACCGAGGAAGCCGCTCGTGTCAACGGCAGTCGCATGAGCCCGAATGGGGTATCCATCTGGTCGACTCCCTTGTTGGATATCGCACGCAATCAGATTGTGGTTGGCACCTCACAGAACCTGACACAACCTTCCACCGCCATGGAGAACTCCGTAGTGGCGCTTGATATGAATAACGGCGATGTAAACTGGGTCTTTCAGGCAACACCGAATGACACCTATAACGCCACTTGCGATGTTAACAGAGCGCTGGTCGATCAATGTGATGGGCCGGACCTCGATTGGGACGTGGGCACGCCAATACTCACAACCACAACGAATGGGGATGATGTGATTATTGCCGGTGATAAAAAGGGATCCGTTTATCAATTGAATGCTCTGACCGGTGCAAAGAATTGGGAAACCCGCCTGGGAGCCGGAGGCAAGTTGGGTGGAATCCATTGGGGTATGGCAGTGGATGATACCCAGATTTATGCCGGCGTAGCGGATGTCACCGCTGCTAAATCCCCGTTAAGCAATATTGCACTGGGTAATGATTTAATGCGGCCAAGCTATAACGTACCGCTGATTCAGGTGCCTAACGCGATGTCCGGTTTGTACGCGCTGAATAAGGATAGCGGCGTGGTAAATTGGGAAATTCACGACACCCATTTTTATGGTAGTGCGAGGATAGACAGTATTTATTCGGCGGCAGTGAGTGTCACCAACGATGTCTTGTTCGCTGCTTCGCTAAATGGCATTGTAAAAGCGTTTAAGACTTCCAGCGGTGAATCGCTCTGGCATTTCGATACCGCGGTTGCCACACAGGATATTCACGGACGATCAGGTAACGGTGGCACCATCGAGGGGCCGGGACCGGTTATTGCCGGGAACAATCTGTTGTTGAATTCCGGTTATAACACCTTTGGCGGGAGCAATGAATTTCAGGCAGGGCCGGGTAATGCGCTGTTCATATTTAAATTGAAATAAGTGAACCGGTAATTGCCTGCTGACCTTTCCGGGGCAGAGCAGGCTAACGAGCCTGCCCTGCCCGGTTTCTGATTGATGATGAAAAGACTCAGAACTGGTAGTTCAGCTCGGCGCCATAAGTGCGAGGTTCACCTACTGCGGCCGCATTATGACCCAGTGCTGCAGCTAACGTCATACCTCCCACAAAGTACTCTTCGTTCGTTAGATTTTTGCCGTACAGCGCAACGGAAAACCGGCTATCCATAATGCCACTCCAGTTCAGGCGTGCATTAAGCAATTCATACCCCGGTAGCTTGGTGCCGGGGGCGATCGTTGCGGCTGCGTTGGAAAAGTATTGCGCGCTTTGCGCGTAGACTTCGGTGCGCAGAGTCAACAAACCCAAGGCAGGGTCCACCGGCAAATCAATGAGTGCATAGATCGAACCGGACGTTTCCGGCGTATCCCCTACTGGCCCGTAACTGTACGTGGTGCCAAACAGGTTTACCTCGCCATCCGTAAACTCCGCGTCGGTATAGGCGGCTGCCAGACCGAGTTCGAGCCAGTCATTCAGGCGCGTGGTGGCTTCCAGTTCGATCCCCTGAACCGTAGTTTCAGGAACATTGGCGGTGACGGCGATGGACGCCAAACCGCCCGGTCCGTCCGGATCAGGAAACTCGACACGTTGAACATCTTCGATCCAGGATTTATAGATGGCCAGGTTGAAGATGGTGGGTCGCCCCATCACATCGCCGTTGAATTTCAATCCGGTTTCAACGTCTTGCACATGTTCCGATTCGAATTTGTTGCCGCCGCCGGTAGCAAAGGCATCTACCGGGGGAGCGGCGCCGTTAAAACCGCCGCTACGAAAACTGCCGCGGGTTTTTACGTACGTCATCAGCTCTTCAGTGGCTTGATATTCTAGTCCCACATCCCAGCTCGGATCACTGAAAGTTTCTTCCTGGTCAGGTGCACCGAACGTGTAAGTCGCTTCAGGAAGCTGTTTTATCTGAACTTTTTCCTGTGTGTAGCGCGCGCCAGTGGTTACCCTAAGCCCGTTGATGCCGGTCCACTCGGTCAGATCGTAGGTGCTTTGGCCGTAGATTGCTCGGCTTTGAGTACGAATACGGAACGAATTGGTGAGCGCGGATGCCGGACTTTCAAAGTAGGTTTGGGGCCATAAGGTATCGACCTGATCATTTTGAATGTAAGCGCCGATTATCCAATTTAGAGCGCCATCAAAACTGAGGCCCTGCAATTGTATTTCATTGGAAATTGAGTCTGTATCCGTTTCGTTTCCAGATTCTCCGGACACAATGTTTGCGGTGATGATGGTGGCAAATGGAACCCCAAGCTGCGGTTGCTCGGAATCCGTATCCGAATGGGATACACCCAGAATGTTTTTGAGTGTTAACGTGTCAGTCAAATCGTAGGTGGTGGTGTTGGAAATGATCCAATCGGTCCCCTCGTGATTTGCTGTCCAGGGGTGCTGGGTTTTATACGGTCCCAATACTTTTTGCTCATCGACGTAGTTGCTGAGAAAGGACGAGCTGCAATTTAATACGGCGCAATTGCTGTCATAGATACTGTATGGATAGGAAGCGCCGGTATTGGTCCCTTCGATAGTGGAATATTGCGCCACTAACAAATTATCCAGGCGTTCGTTGGGCATCCAAGCCAGCGAAACACGGCCGCTGGTGCGATCAATATCGCCAAGATCATCGTTGTTGAATAGGTTTTTGATATAGCCCTGTTTATGGGTGCTGTTAACGGCGGCGCGCAGCAACAGTGTATCGTCGATGAGCGGTACATTGATCATGCCGTCCAGTTCCCGTGAGTCGAAATTGCCAACGCGGGCAGTCAACGATCCTTCGGTTGAATCAGTGGGCTTAGCGGAATTAAACAGCACCGCTCCACCGGTAGCATTGCGTCCGAACAGGGTTCCCTGAGGCCCTTTCAAAACCTGCACCGATGCAAGGTCGAATAACGAAGAGGAACTGCCGATGGTTAACGGAACATCATTAAAATAGGTCACAACCGCCGAGCGCGAGCCACTGAACGTATCGGCAGTCTGGCCGCGGATCGAATAGGTAAGTGAGTTGTTGCCCTGGGTTTGACGAACGGTGAGTCCGGGAACGGCGATTTGTAAATCCGCATCGGTCTTGACTTGCCGATCATCGAGCTGATCGCCACTCATAGCGGAAATTGATATGGGTACTTCTTCCAGGCTTTCATCTTTGCGGCGGGCCGTCACCACAACTTCCTCAATCGGCTTATAAGCAGGGGTTTGTTCATCGGGTGCTGCATTAACGGCCACCGGCGTTATTAATGTTGCGAGGGTAACTGCGTAATTCAGCGTGGCAGGTTTGGAGCGTATCGAGCGACGGGTGTCTTTATTCTTTTTCATTCTCATCCCATTTTGTTCAACGTGTTTTTTTCGTATAGTCCAATATCGAAAATTGGTCACATTTAAGACTATAGGTAGGGACTGAGGTTAGAAGCAATCACGTCGCCGACACCAATGGGTTTATGGATGTCACAGACTAGTTTTATTTCCTCTCTGGTAAAGACGAAAGTGCGGATTAAAATGAAGCCGGGTGTTTAATTCTAGTACCGCACCACTTTCACCGTGTTGGGCGAGTTCGCACCGTTTGCGTTTTTAGCACCACAGACTTGGGAAACGCTGACCAGTGAAGACGAGTTGATGTTGAAAATATCCAGATTATCACAGTGTCCTTCTGCGTCATCGACCAGACTGACACACAGCGTACCGCACTGTGAATAGGTTTCGATTCGTTTTGGCTCCCGCATCCAGCGGGTTTTGCTGCCTTTCAGTGTGACAAAATCATGAAACACCTGACGGGTCACTGTGAAAGGGGTCGATAGATTACTACCGATGACAAAGCCGGCCAATTGCCCGGTCCAGCCCTGGAAGCTAACCTGAATCAACCCGTTTTCAAATTGATGGGTATTACGGTACAGGATATTAGCCATCTCACCACCGGATAGATAGTGATACAGCAGCGAGCCTGTGGTATCGATCAACAGAAAATGGGCTTGATCGAACCTCACTCCCGATAGCGGATTCAGACTGGCGTTGTCTCCCCAAAGCAGGACCCGGCCATCTTTGCCAACAGACTGGCCTTTGATGTATTCAAATTCATCGTTCACAAATTCCCATTGCGTTAAACCCGCCACATCGGTAGCGCGCACATTGTGATTGGAACTGTGGAACAGCACCGGGCGTCCCAGTGATTCTCCGATCAGGTTTTCACTGGCGACAGGTATTGGGAAACGTGACAATTCATTCAAAGCTGCATCGAAGGAGACGACCGTACGGCCGGATTCCGTCTGCACTGCGATTACCAGCATACTGTGGCCGAATACCCGACTTACCGCTGTGGCTGACGTGATTTCCAGCAACTCACTGGAGCCGGCGCTGAAATCCATTAACAGTACCCAGCCCTGATTTGCGGTAGAACCGAATGCGGCTACTTTTCCGTCCAGCACCAGACTGGTTCCGCTCAATGTACGGGCACCGAGTTCTGAGGAGACGACAGCGCCGTCGAGTGGGGAAACGGTCCCCTGCGCAGTGTCAATCAACAACGAATCGGCCAGTGTGCTTTTCACTAACAGCAGGCGGTTGTCCGCCAGATTAAGGGTATTGGAATAGGCGCCGTGGGCGATACCGGTGGCAATGTCCTCGGAAACCGATCCGGTTTCGTCGTAATAGGTGATGTGAATGCCGTCACTCTGTCCCGATACGTGCACTACGTTATTGTCGGGGCTTATCAGCACCTCGTTTAAGCTATCCGGATTAACCTGAACGTAGCTCATCCATTTGGCCGAGGTCGCAACACAGGCCACGACTCCCGCTGTCAGCAGGAGGGTTAAACAGAGTCGGAACAAGGACTTATAGGAATTCATAGGCTATCTCTGAGCGCGCTCAAAATTGAGCAATATTATTTTTATTGTTTTCCAGCCTGTCACGTTCGGGCTATTCAGGTAGCCCTGTTATTGTTTACAGGCTGATCAATTTATAATCACATTGTTCCGGGGTAAAAGCAATAGTTCGTTATCGATGAAATTAGCCTGCATCCGGAATTGCCGTAAGCAACTTATCCAGGGTAATTGGATAGTCACGAACACGAACGCCAGTTGCGTTGTAAATCGCATTGGCTATGGCAGCCCCTACCCCGCAGATTCCAAGCTCCCCTACCCCTTTGGCCTTCATCGGTGATGACATCGGGTCCGTTTCCTCCAGGAATAGCACTTCCTGGTGCGGAATATCTGCATGCACCGGAACCTGGTATTCCGCTAGATCGTGGTTAACGAAATAGCCCCGACCGGTATCAACCGACAACTCTTCCATCAGGGCGGCGCCAGCCGACATGGTCATGCCGCCGATTACCTGACTGCGCGCGGATTTTGGATTCAGTATGCGGCCGGCGGCGCAAACAGCCAACATACGACGAATGCGAATCTCGGCGGTATAGGTATCGACCCCGACTTCGACAAAATGCGCTCCGAAAGTCTGGATAGCGTATTGTTTATCGAGGTCGCCGAACTCGATGGTGTCTTCTGCTTCGATCGGCTGGTGTATTGCAGCCGCTTGTAATGGCAGCGAGCGGCCTTCTGCTGTTACCAAAGAGGTCGAGAATACAACTTCATCTGGATTGAAACCCAGCTTGACGGCGATTTTTTCACGCAATTTAACGCAGGCTGCGTACACGCCTGCGGTGGAGCTGTTTGCGCCCCATTGTCCCCCGGAGCCGCAAGAAACCGGTAAGGCTGAAGCGCCGAGTTTTACCGTGACCTTGTCCAGGGAAACCCCCATCATTTCCGCTGCGGTCTGGGCCAGGATCGTGTAAGTACCCGTTCCGATGTCGGTCATGTCTGTTTCCACGGTGATGGTAGCGTCGGTTTCAAGTCGCACACGGGCGCCTGAATTCTCGACCGGAGCGCCACGGATAGCCGCTGCCATACCCATTCCTAACCGCCATCGCCCGTCACGTATTTGGGCGGGTTTGGGGTTTCGCTTATGCCAGTTAAAGCGCTTGGCCCCCGTTTGCATGCACTGGACCAGCTGTCGCTGTGAAAAGGGGCGCTCCGGCTTTTCCGGATCAACCTGCGTGTCGTTCAAGATCCGAAAATCAATCGGATCCATATCGAGTTTTTCTGCAAGTTCGTCGATTGCGATTTCCAGCGCCATCAGGCCGACCGCTTCTCCCGGTGCCCGCATCGCGTTCCCTTCCGGCAAGTTCAGTTCGGTTAAACGCATTTGTGTCATACGGTGCTCACCGCGGTACAGCAACCGCGTTTGTGACACTGCCGTTTCGGGGCTGCCATCCTTCAGGTTGCCAGACCAGCTTTCGTGTCCGATCGCCAAAATATTTCCGCTCCGGTCTGCGCCCATGCGAAGCCTCTGAATGGTGGCCGGTCGATGAGTTGTGTTGTTAAAAATTAGCGGTCTTTGAAGAAACACTTTAACCGGCACGCCAGCCGCTTTGGCGCCAAGTGCAGCCATAATGGCGTCGGCACGGACAAAAAGTTTTCCACCGAACCCGCCCCCCACATAGGGAGAGTTGATTGTTACATTGGCGGTGGGAACGCGCAGTGTTTTGGCGACGTCCTTTTGCGCCCAGTCGACCATTTGGGTGGATGTCCATAACGTTAGCTTTTCGTCCTGCCATGCTGCGATAGACGCATGGGGTTCCATCATCGCGTGGGACTGATCCGGTGTAGTATAGGTTTGATCCAGCTTAACGGGCGCACTGCTAAAGGCATTGTCGAAATCGCCGATTCGGGTGTCGGATTCCCCCCAAAAACCATCTCCGACATTGGCCCCGCTGTCTTTTATTTCAGCCAAATCGTAAGCGCCCTTTTCCGTTTTATACGTAACGTCAATCAATTCTGCCGCAGATCGGGCCTGCTCGAATGTGTCTGCGACAACAAGAGCGATCGCTTGATGATAGTGCTCTATCTCCGGCCCGCCGAGTAAGGTAGCGGTATTCTTATCGCCTTGTCCCAACTGCCCGCAATTTTGATAATGCACGACAGCGCGCACGCCGGAGGCTGATTTGGCGTCCGATAGGTTAATCGATTCAATCCGGCCTTTGGCAATGGCTGCACCGAGTATGTAGCCATAGGCTGGCTTGCCCGGTAAGTCCTTATGTTCATAGGCGTATGTTGCAGTGCCGGTTGTTTTCATTGGTCCGTCAATGCGATCCGTGGATTTTCCCACGACGCTAAGCTGATCTATCGGGTTAGTTGTCGCGGGTTTATCAAATTTCATGGCTTCGCTCTCTGCTACGCTCGTGCGGCGTCGATAACACCGGCTAGCGTACGCTCGGCAAGATTGACTTTGAAACGGTTATGCTCGGTGGTACTGGCACCTAGTAACATCCGGTTTGTTACCGCCTTGGCACCTTGTGGAAGCAGCGCCTCGGCCTGCTCAACCCGCCAGGGCTGTGACCCTATTCCTCCCATAGCCACCCTGCCGGTGCCATCGGGAAACAGGACTGCGCCTACTGATACCAGGGCAAAGGCATAAGATGAACGGTCTCTGACTTTGTGGTAAATGTGCTTTCCACCGATGGGTTTGGGGAGTACCACGGCTGTAATCAGTTCATTGAACCGCAACACGGTTTCTTTATCCGGCGTCGTGCCGGGTAAAGTATAAAAATGCTTAATTGGTACTGTGCGTGTAGTTCCTTCGGAATCGGCTATTTCAATGGAGGCATCCAGGGCTCGCATCGCGACCGCCATGTCGCTAGGGTGCGTTGCAATACAGGATGAACTGACTCCGACAATACCTAAAGAACGGCTAAAGCCATCCAGTGCGGAGCAGCCGCTGCCCGGTGTGCGCTTGTTACAAGGTTGATTGGTGTCATAGAAATACGGGCACCGGGTGCGTTGCAGCAAATTGCCTCCGGTGGTTGCTTTATTACGCAGCTGCCCGGATGCGCCTGCCAGTAACGCGCGCGATAATAGCCCATAGTCCTGTCGGACGCGTTGATCAGCGGACAAATCGGTATTACTTACCAGGGCTCCGATTCGCAAGCCTCCATCCGCTGTTTTTTCAATGGTATCCAAAGGAAGATGACTGATATCGACCAAGTGATCCGGGCGCTCAATTTGCAACTTCATCAAGTCCAGCAGATTAGTCGAGCCGGCAATGAATTTGGTATGAGGCGTTTTCGTAATAGCCCGCAGCGCCTCTTGGGTTGAATTGGCACGCTCAAAAGTAAACGGTCTCATGGGTTTTCCTCCGCAACTTCTGTTATGGCGTCAGCGATATTCGAGTAGGCGCCGCAGCGGCAAATGTTGCCACTCATACGCTCACGGAGCTCTGTATTGGAAAATTCCGGCGTACGGTTAAGGTCATCCGTAACGTGGCTGGGCAAGCCCGCTTTGAGTTCATCCAAAACCGCCACCGCAGAACAGATTTGGCCAGGGGTGCAGTAACCGCATTGATAGCCATCATGCTTGATAAACGCCGCCTGCATGGGGTGCAAACTATCCGGAGTTCCCAGGCCCTCGATGGTGGTAATGTGGTCCCCGTCGTGCTGCAGCGCCAGCGATAAGCAGGAATTGATTCGTTTACCATTGCTGATAACCGTGCAGGCACCACATTGACCATGGTCGCAGCCTTTTTTCGTGCCTGTTAAGTGCAAATGCTCGCGCAAGGTATCCAGTAACGTTGTGCGCGTGTCCAGCGACAGCTTATGCTGTTTACCATTGACCTTGAGGGTCAAACTTTGGGTATTCATTTTTGATGTTTCCGTGTCAGCCAAAACATAGGCGTATTTGGGAAGGGAGAGGAACGCAGAAGTCGTCGCGGCGGCCTGAAATAACCGCCTTCGGGAAAGTTTTAAATGCTGACTTATTTTCATATGCCACCCATCCCTGAATTCTGTGACCGGAAAATTAACTTTTTGTGTGTTGAAATAGTCCTGTGAGGCGATTCATTCCCACCACATTCGGTTCAATCACCTTAAAAAGATTTTCAAATTCCATTATGGGTGGAAGCTCCGGCGGTAGATCCAGCGCGACAAGCCAGAAGTAGTAGCGATGAATGCCATGATTTTCAGGTGGCTTCGGACCTCCGTATCCAATTGCACCAAAATCGTTGGCTGCTTGAGTGTATAAACTACACCCCTCTTCCATGCCGTTAACGTCCGCCGGGATGTTGTAAACCAGCCAATGCAGAAATCCGTAGTATCCCGGAACAATCTTGGGGGCATCCGGGTCGTGGCAGAATAGAACCAATGAGCGTGCTTCCTTGGGTAATGAGTGCCACTCCAACTGTGGCGAAATGTCGTCACCGAAATGGGTGTATCGAACGGGTATGTTGTCGCCATCGTTAAACGCATTGCTTTGAATTTGTAGCGAGCTTAGTGCCAATCCCATTGCAGGCCTCCCGGTTGTGTTGAATCGCTTATGAGTTGTGTTAAGAGATTGCGTAATGACTATGCACGGTTTATTCCAGTACTGAATGCATACGCTGAGGCCAATTGCTGTATTGATGGTTGCGATGCGAGAAGTCCGTGGGATACGGCTCAGGCACCATTTCCAACGAACACGGTTTGCAACAGATGGGTGGCAACGGATGTAATTAGGAAAACCGAATTGTAAGTTCTACAGTGTCTGCCTCCGGGTAAAATCAAACGACTATCAACTTCCGTTGATCGGCTTTCATTTCCATTGATTCACCTCCTGTAAACGCTACCGGTATGACGATGCGTGAATCGTGCCAGGCGAATCTGCCTCAACGAATGGGTTGCTTTATATTTGTTCAGTGGTCTGTCGACAAATTTAACATTCATCCCCCGCTCCGGTTTTTAACCTGCTGTTATTTAACAATATATTGACGTGGCATAAATTCTGCTCAGTACCAGCGCCACTTCCATAATGGCGTTTTGACTTAACAAGGAGATTTATCTGAGCAGTTTTATCTTCACGGCAATGTAGATCGGAGAAGATCATGAACATAAAGTATGGACTCACTGCACTTTTGCTGTTGACGATTACAGCCTGCGGCGCAGGTAAAGAAGGCAAAGTCGAAATTCACTCCACGGTTGCAGGACTGAATCCGCAACTGAGCGTCGATGTGCGTTTCATAAATACTCAATCCGGAAATTCAGTCTACAGTAAATCCCTTTCTGTAGCGGATGAGGGTGACAACAGCGTCACTCTGCCCCTCGGCCAGTATCGTTTCACCGTAGACCGGATTCCGGATGGGTATCAATGTACGAGTGAACTCAATGAAGGACCGGGAGAAAACGAACAGCATTTTGAAGTGATATGCAGCGATGGCGCTATAGTCAGTTTGTCCAGCGGCGTCACGCTGGCCGGAGTGGATCTTTCTGGCCTGCATGCCACCGTAGTGAGCCCGTTTTCTGCCAGTATCCAGCAACTACGCCCCGAGATGATCGTGAGTGTCCTGGAGGACAGCGTAACGGGTGTAGACGACAGTAGTACATATAACATCGATTACCACCGTTTGGATGTGCAATTGCTGGACGAGTCAGGTGAAGCCAGTGAATTGCAGAGCGATGCGTTGGGAAACCTGACGGTTCGCTATGACAGCCGTTTATTGAATAGCGCTCCCGATACGCTGATAACGGTCGAGTTTGCTTGCGCGGATGGCCAGTCAAGTAGTTGCAACCTGAATCACCCTATGCGGGTTTCATTATCTGCTGAGCGGTTTGCAGCAGGCGCGTGGCGCAGCAATGTACTGACCGAAATACTGTATCGCAAACTCGAATACCCCCTCTCCGCCGGATATTCTGCTGCAGCAATTAATGTGGAATTAGAGAAAATGGCGCAACGGGTAGTGAGTTCAGGGTCGGGTCCGGTAAATCTCGATCATGTTCTCGCCTGGTCAGGTGAAATGAGTAACGTGAGTCATCCCCAGGCGGTGAATGAGTTCGCAGCGCTGTTATCACAGCCAAGCCAACAATCGGAATTGCATCAGGCCTTGTCGCGTGCAGCCAGTCCTGCCATGGCGTCGGCCAGCATCGGCGGTGCGGATTTTTCCCTGATGGGGTTATCCGGCGACTACGTGATCGTGGCTGGGACCACGGCAGTTCAGCTTTTTGATATCAGCGACATACAAAACCCGGCTTTGCTTTTTTCACATTTACTTCCCGACGCCGCTGCGGATTTGGTGGTGCAGGATAACATCGCTTACATTGCGCATCAGGGCGTAACGGTTATCGACTTTAATAATCCGGTATCACCGCTAGTCCACAACTACAGTGAACCCCGTGGTGCGCGATACAGCAGTATCGATGTCCGCAATCATTATATTTACGCTTTAATGCCGGACCACACGGTGATTCTTGATGCCGTCCAAAGCGATGCAATAACGGAAGTCAATGATCTCGGGAGAAGCGATGCAATCCATGTCGCAGGTGACAGATTGGTGATGCATAAGTTTTTTAATTTGGGTTACGGTTTTGCAGTGTACGATCTTGCGGTACCGGGTAATCCTGCGCAGTTATCGGAATATATAACGCACGAGCGCATGTGGTCGTTGGATCATGTCGGAAATATTCTTTACACGGTTCAATTAAACGGACCGGTTCTTTACGATTTAAGTGATGCAAGCGGTCCAGTTAAGCTGCCGTTTAGCAGCTATGACCCTACCCTGCTTTCAGCCGACACCAACGATCGCTACGCTATTTTCAGATCTAACCACAGTACTGAGTACTTTGATCCGACCAGTTGGGAGCGTTTGTTGTTGTATTCGACAGCGTCCCCGGACGCGCCGGTATACCTGGGCAATGTGGTGCTGGAAGACACTGAAATAAGGGATCTTGCCGTGCAAGGTGATCGCGCCTATGTGCTTACTGCCAGCGGCCTTGATCTGGTTGATCTAAACGCCACCGAGCCGCAATTTCAGACCACACTGGGTCTGGCTGGCTCGGTGGACAGCATTCATGCCCGTAACCACCACCTGTACACCGCCCGATTCTATGTGGTTCCAGATAACGGGGTTTTCGAGTCCACCGATTTCACCTATTTAGACGTTTATTCGCTGGCTGATTCTGATCACCCGGCGCTTGTGTCTGATCCAGAGGCCCATTATTACGTGAGTATGGAGCCCGCCGGGTTTGTTGAGGCTGGTAGCACGTTGTATTTTGCCGGAACCTTCTTGGATTTCTTCAGCCCCGCTAGAGGGGGCATATTTGCTTATAACCTATCCAGTCCGGGAATGCTGGTGGCAGAAGGCGCGGCCTTTACTGATTACGAAAAAAGAATTAACCGGCCTCAAATTTTCCCCGGGTATCTTTTCATTCCTGAATACGGGATTACCGGTAGCAACGACGATCTGGGCTTTAGTATTGTCGACATACAGAATCCAGTTCTGCCCGCTTCCATTGGCAGTTTTGCTTTGTCAGGATATACCGCCGCTCTGGCAGTACAGGATCAATACTTGTTTGCGGCAAGCGGAGGCATACAGGTAGTGGATCTCAGCACCCCGGCAGCACCGGTCTTGATGTCGAACTTCGAGACCTCAGGTATTACTCAAAATGTATTAATCGCCGAGAACCTGAATAAGCGCTATGCGTACGTACTGGAGAGTGGGCCAAACTTCAGTGTGCTGGACGCATCAGACCCGCTGAATTTAACAGAATTGGCCCGCATTACATTTCCGGGGAGCGCCGATATGCAATGGATTCGAGATGGACACTATATTTATGCCGCCACCAAGGATCTTCATTTGCAGATTATCGATATACAAGATCCGCAGCTTCCTAAAGTCATGGTTGGTCCCTCTCTAAGAGGAGCGGCCCGTAGTCTATCTGTTCAGGGGGGTAAACTGTACGTGGGCACTGATTATGGTGTCGAAGTCGCGAATCTATTAGCCGCAGAGTAGGACATGGGAGTAGCTGATGGAGCTACCGTTGAAGAGCCGGCCTCCATCAGCTGCTTTAATCAATAACCTTACTTTATTTCAAATATTTCCGATTCAGGCATGCCGTCCAAAAATGTCGCCATCTGATCCATGGAGCCGGATTCCCGCATTTTCGCGGCGTATTGATCATGCAGCTCCGTAGTTTCCCAGACTTCGGAAAGCACCACTTTGTTCGGATTGTCGGCGCTTAGTAGTACTTCAACGCCTTGGCAGCCGGGCGCTTCGGCTATACGGGACTTGGCATTCTGCATAATTTCGACGAATTGATCTGCTTTGCCGTCTTTTACCTTAAATTGAACTATTAGTTGATAACTCATTTCTTTTCCTTCTGTATTGATCGTTTGAAAGGGTTAAAACAAAATGGTTTTATGCTTTTGAGCCAATAACCCCACCGTCACACAGTACGTCGGTACCGGTCAGGTATCCGGCTTTTTCGCTTGCGCAAAAAGCCAGTAATTCGGCGATTTCTTCCGATCGCCCAAAGCGTTTTAGTGCCGCCATTTTTAACATTTCGGCGGATCCGCTTTTCTCTTCCAGTCGACCCATCTCGGTATCGAACGAACCGGGCGAGACGGATACAATGCGGGCGCCCTTCTCACCGAATTTGCCTGCATTTTTCTTACTGTACCAGATCACAAAATTTTTACTGATGCCGTAAGCCATACCATTTCGGTATAGCTTGGAGGGCATGAAACGGCTGGGAAAGACCGTTTTTTTCAAGAACGAATCCACATCAGAGAACGATAAAGCATAAGCCCGTTTGGGAATCAGCAGCGCCGGCATCATATGGGCCGCCATCGAGGCGACATTGACCAGTGCAAACCCCTCGGTTGCGTGCCGTAAGGCGGTTTCGGTTATATGGATTGTCCCCAAAGCATTAACACGCATAATGACCTCCGGATTGGCCATTTGCGGACTCACCCCGGCGGTGTGAATGACCGAGGCTAAGCTGCCCCGGCTCAGGGCGGTATCAAACAGCGTTTCCACCGAGTCGCGGTTGGTTATGTCGCACAGTACCGATTCACAACTGATGTGTTTTTGCGTCAGATCGGCGACCGCTGCGTCCAGCTTTTGTTGGTTAATATCGCAGATAACGATATGGTGATGATGTTGCGCGCCGATCACCTGTGCCGTCGCCAGCCCCATGCCGCCCGCACCACCCGTGATGATTGATACCTTTTTCGAAGCCATTCCCGGTCACCTGGTTCCATTCGCTTTTCTGGTTAAGTTTATTATGATACTTTACGGTACTAATACTAATCCAGCGAATCCCAATAGATAACCTATGAAGTTGACAAAAGCCTTCCTGATTCTGAATGTGATTATGTGGTTGCCCTATGGTATTGCCTGTATAGTCAATCCGGGATTGCCTACTGGGTTCAGTGGCCTTGAGATGACGTCTGCAACTGCAATGACAGAAATTCGTTCCATGTACGGCGGCGTTCAATCCGCTATGGGCGTGATGTGTTTAATGGCTGTCTTTGCCAGCAGCTTAGTCCGCCCGGCCCTTGGCGCTGTGGCCTTTGTTTTTAGTGGGCTGGCCATTGCGCGAGTGGTGGGTTTTTTATTGGATTCCAGTGGCTCTGAGTACACCTATGGTGCCATGGGATTCGAAGCAGTGGGTGCTGCTGTGTCAATGTACCTGTTCGTAAAGCAGCCGCTGCACACGCCTTAAGTTTATTTCATCGCCATTTGAATGAGTTTGTTGAGCAGTAATACCGTTGATTGTGGAAAGCAACGATACAAAAAGCTCAGCATTTTGGAATCGATTCCAATGTGAACCCGGAACTTATTCTTTTCAATGGCTCTGACAATGCCTTTCGCAGCCGTTTTTGCAGAGGTTCCCTTCTGATGAATGTTCTTAAATTTATCCAGTTTGGCGGTGTGGGCGCCACTATTAAGGGTGATGTTGGTGGAAATGGCGCCTGGAAAAATCACCGAAACCCCGACATTGGTACCCCTTAATTCCGCGTACAAGCCTTCACTCAGTAATTTGATTGCCGCCTTGCTGGCGCCGTAAATGGTTTGAGTGGGAAAAGCAAAAAGGCCACCCATGCTCGATACATTCACCACGTGTGCAACCGGCCGTTCGAGCAAAAGCGGCAGAAATTCTTTGGTCATATTGATTACGCCATAGAAGTTAATGTTCATAACCCGCTCTATCGTTGCGTAATCTAATGTATTCACAGTTTCGAAGGAATGTACTATTCCTGCATTGTTGATGACGATATCGACTGCGCCATGCTCTCGAATAACTTCAGCGGTCAGCTGCGAAACCGCGGTCCTGTCCGAAATATCCGTTTGATGCAATGACAGTTTACCGACAGTTGTACCCGCTTGCTTTTCTGTTTCACCTAGTGCTTCTGTATTGATGTCCACAGCGGCTACCGAAGCGCCCTTGCTCAGCAGCGTCAGAGCAATTTGCTGTCCAATACCATTGCCTGCACCGGTGACAACCGCTACTTTTCCTGGTAACTCCATTCGGGCTCCTGTCATTAACTGGTGTTGTATTAATTTCCGTATAAGGAGCTAGATACTACGATAATTTGACAGGAAAGGAGACGAAAAAATGGGTTGTTATTTATTGTTTGCGTATTGCTGCCTGTGACGGCTGTGTAAAATTCAATATACAGAATTATTTATTTCGCGCGGAACACTTTTCCCCAAATGTTTTCCACTTGTTGAAGGGGCAGTAGCCGATGCATCCAGGGCATGGCGGCGACCCCCGGGCCCAGTACGTAAACGGGTTTGAATCGTTTGCTGCAGATTATTTTGCAATAAACATCATCGGCAAAGCGATCCGGAGTATAAAGGGCGAAGCTGTTCTGCATCATTGTTTCAGTATCAATAAACAGCTTTTTGTATTGAGCCCGCAGCGTTTCTGGTATCGCGCTCCATTGCATGGCTGAATTTTTTTCATGATCGCTCGACATTGGCGTATCGACGGCACCTGGGTCGAGCGTGGTGACCTCGACCCCAAACGCTTTCATTTCCAGCCGCAGGTGCATTGTCGCCGTTTTTAGCGCTTGCTTGGAAACGGTATAGGCGGACGCCATAGGATAGATCATATAGGTGGAAGATGAAGCGACATTGATGACTCGACCTTTCCCGCTCCCGGGCCCCTGCCCGTTTCGGATCAGCGGCATAAAGGCGCGCAATACGTTAAGCACGCCGAAAAAATTAATCTCAAATACTTTTCGGTATTCCTCCATATCCGGACACTCAACGACGCCTCCGCTTCCAAAAAAGCCCGCATTGTTGATCAGTAAATCCAGTTTGTTGCCAGTGATAGCTGCGACCTGCTCTGCTGCCGATTTTACCGCAGCGGGGTCGGTGATGTCGCACTGAATGGGCGTCACTGCGGGATGATTAAACCAGGATGCCCGTTCCGGTGGAGAGCGGCGATATCCGGCAAAAACCCGCCATCCTTCTTGTGAAAGTTTGCTGACAAGCCCGTCTCCGATACCGGTTGCTGCACCGCTGATAAAGACACTTTTCATTGTCGAAGTGTTCCTTTTTAACTATTGTTTTTGCGGCAGTGCGAACGCCATGATGGCATCACTGCGTCCTGATAGCATCGCCCCATGGCCACCAGCGGAAATAACAACAAATTGCCGGTTTGATTGTTCTGACCAATAGGTAGTGGGTGTGGCGTGGCCGCCAGCAGGTAGTCGAGCTTTCCACAGTTCTTGCCCGGTCATGCTGTCAATCGCGCGAAACATCCGCTCCTGTGTGGCACCAATAAACGTTAAACCCGTGGCGGTAGTGATGGAGCCCCCCAGATTCGGAACGCCCATCGGAATAGGCAGTTGAGAGCGCAACAACACCGGGCCGCTATCGCGGGCCGTGCCGAATGGCTTTTGCCACAACAATGTTTGCGTGTTTAGGTCCACTGCACTGATAAGGCCGTAGGGTGGCTGTTGGCATGGCGCTGCCAGAAACGATAGAAAAGGCTGCGACTCGGCAGCGTAAGGGGTGCCGGCTTGGGCAGCATAAATGCCCACACTCTTACCCCCTTCTGCGGTTACCGGATGAATACCGTCAGCATCCGCTTGCTGGCGCGGAATGAGTTGGTTGTACATGAGTACGTGATTGGTATTCACCATCATCAGTAGCCGCTCAGGGTCGATAGACACGCTGCCCCAATTGACCCCACCGATATAGCCGGGCCAGGTTAACGTTGGGCGGTCTGTACCCACCGGAGTGAGGGTTCCTTCGAAACGGGCTTTAAGAAATTTCACACGACAATAAGCTTGATCGAGCGGGGTTAAGCCCCACATCGTTTTTTCAGTTGGTCGCGGGCCTTTAAACGAAGGCATGCCCGTTGAAAATGGTTGCGTAGGGGAAACCCAATCCCCTTCTACCGCACCCTGTGGTACGGGCAGCTCCTCAACTTTGGTAATGGGTTCTCCCGTGGTGCGGTCTAGAAAAAAGATTTCACCTCGTTTGGTCGGTTGCAATAAACCTTTTTTACCATCAGGCAAATCGATCAATACCGGTTGTGAAGCGACGTCGTAATCCCACAGGTCGTGGTGGGTGGTTTGAAAAGTCCACACGTCTTCACCGGTTTCGGCATTCAAGGCAATGACGGCGCTGGAATATTTCTCATCGTTTGCAGTTCGATGGCCACCAAAATAATCCGGTGTCGCATTTCCAGTGGGGGCATAAATTAATCCCAATTCTTCATCTGCACTCATGACGCCCCAACTATTCGGTGTGCCGCGGGTAAAAGATTCACCCGCCTCCGGCAACCCGTGAAAATCAGGTCGACCAATATCAAACGCCCAGACGAATTGGCCACTTATAGCATCGAAAGCACGGATCACGCCGGAAGGTTCACCGGTATGCTGTCCATCCATTACCCAGCCACCCAAAACAAGCTTGCCCCTGATTACAGCCGGTGGTGAGGTGACGTAGTAATAGCCCTTAACCACATCTCCCATTCCCTCTAGCAAATTCACTTGTCCATCTGCACCAAAATCAGGGCATGGCTTGCCGGTGTCGGCATCCAACGCCAGCAACCGTGCATCCAGAGTCGCAGTGTAGATCCGTTGCGAACAGAGGCCCGTCGCATCCGGTACGCGATAATGTGCGACGCCGCGACAGGTCTTAGTGGTAACGTTGTGATCGTCGATCTTGGGACGGTGACGCCAGACTTCCTGCCCCGTTTCTGCATTCAAGGCAATGACATCGTTGTAGCCCGTACACAGATATAAGCGTTCGCCTATCTTCAGTGGGGTGGCTTCGATTGTGAGAATGCCTTTGAACATGCTTTCTGGTTCATAACCGGAAGTGCCTGCGTGATAGGTCCAGACCGGTTCAAGTAGACCCACATTGGCGGGGGTGATCTGGGTCAAGGGTGAATGTCGTGTACCTCCCTGACTATTACCATAGAAAGGCCATTCCCCCTGAGCAGTGTTAATCGGGGGCGTATAGACAATATCGCCGTTTGGCGGATGAGGAATTCGGTCGTTGTAAAATAATATGAGTACCGAAACGATTATTAAAGTCGGTACTGCAGACCAAACCACTTTGCTGCCGTGAAATCCGGGTGACAACCCCATATTGTTTCGATAGCCGGGTGACAGCAGCCATAGACCGATGACTGAAAACATGGCTAAACGCGGCGCCAACGCCCAACCATTGAATCCTGATTCCCAGAAAGCCCATATCAGAGTAATCAAATAAAATGCGGCAAATAGGGGATAAACGGTCTTTGATTTTTTTGTACTTAAGTAAGCAACTGCGGCCGTGACCAGTCCGGCAAAAAAATAGTAGACTGAACCTCCGAGGACAATAAGTTCAACGCCAAACCAAACCAGAACGACGCTGATAAAAAACAGGAATCCGATAAAGGTTCGGTGTAGCTTTCTGGAAAAATTCATTCAATATCGTTTCTTCGTGAAGGGTTTAGGTGCGTGCGCTCAGGGACATTGGCAGACCATTGGACATCATCAGTGTGCCTTGCATGTCGATCTTCGGAACGTGACCGGGTTTCATGCGCGCACTGAATTTACGGGCAAGCAATGCGGTCAATATACTCATTTCCTGCATAGCGAAGTTATTTCCGATACACACACGGTTACCGCCGCCAAAGGGGTAATAAGCAAACGGGTGAATCTGAGTTTCCCGTTCGGGAAGAAATCGATCCGGATCAAAACTTTCAGGGTCTTCCCAAAAGTCCGGATGCCGGTGGGTGGCATAGGGAAAGACCAATAAATAAGTGCCTGGCGAGAGGAGCGCTCCATCCATATTTTGAGGTGTAATGGCGTCGCGCGGGAACGCCGGTGCGGGTGGATATAAGCGCAGCACCTCTTTGATGACCTGAATCAAATACGGAAGTCGCCTCAAATCCTCCAATGCGGGAACCTGGTCACGTGAAAATACCCCGTCCAGCTCGGACTGCAGCCGCTCGGCAACCTGGGGGTTCTGATCCAGCATATACCATAGAAAAGCCAATGTTCTTGCGGTTGTTTCGTGGCCGGCAACAAAAATTCCGAGACACTCATCACGAACCAGGATATCCGCCATGGAATCACCCGTCTCTTCATCCCGCGCGGACATGAGCTTACTCAATAGATCTTCAGGCCAGCTTGATTCCGGCTCGTTGCGGCGTCGGGAAATAACTTCCCTAATAAACGAATGGACACGAGTTGTCGCTTTCCGGTGTTGAACATGACTGGGCAAAGGTGCCCATAAAGGGGCTTTCACAGGCAGCATTTCACGACGATTGCCGAATTTAATCAGGGTTTCAACATCGCCTGCCAAGTCATGCAGTCGCTGTTCATCGATTTCCGTGCCGAACATGGATCGTAAAATAATCCAGGCTGTGATTTGCGTCATTTCAGCGAGCACATCCACCATCTCGCCACTGCGTGCTACCGCCTCCCAGCGTTTGGAGACAGCTTCCGCAGCATCGACCATGAGCGGGTAAAAATGCTCGATGCTTTTGGCAGTGAAAAAGCCGGACATCAAACGTCGTTGTCGTTTCCATTGAGCCCCGTTAGCCGCTATCAGGCCATCGCCTAATAGCAGCTGACGCGTAGTTTCCCATGTATCCAGCTTGTCGTAATGCTGTCGTTCGGTAAGCAACACTCTCCGGGCGTGTTCGGGGTGCACGATCAACGATAATTCCTGTCGACCCATGCGCAATTGTGCAATATCCCCCTGTTCGCGCCATTGATGCATAAAAAACTGCAGCAACCCCATTTTGTTGATTTGCATTGCCATTTTCAGCAGGCTGGGTCTTTGCGAGTCTGTTATAGCTGGTGCAAGGTTCTTTTCACTCATTTTCATTCGACCCCGATTCAGTTATTTTTTCTTATCTTTCCATGATTCGGTGATGTTGGTTTGAATTAAAATTCCCATTGATAGCCAAGTTCAACGACCAGAACTTCAACGGTTGTTCTAATATCCTGGCCAGCATAGGATGGGTAAACCACGTTGTTTGGATTACACCCGTTACCCAATTGCGCTGAGCAGGCAGGAAAATCGGTTTCTGATTTCATATGTCCCACTGCAAAATCGATATGGCTACCACTTTTCAGATCCATTCCAAATCCAACAGATAGCAAGGTCGCGTCGTTCAAAGGAATCAGTGCGCTTGGCGCATCTTCTGATACCGCCGAGGGGCGATCTTCATAGCCTGCCCGTAAAACCAGCGTATCACTGAGCTTGTATTCGAATCCCGTGCCCCAATAAGCCACATCGCGTAAGCTAATCTGATAATCGACCGAGTCAGGGGAAATGCCGTTGCTGCTTCCGGTTCCAACCAAATCGGCAATGGAGCCCCATTTTAGCAAAGCAACATCGACTCCAAATTTAAGGTTAAGCTTGCTGAAGGCGGACCACTCCGTCCATCTGACATCAAAATTCCATTTCCATCTGGGCGTTACCTGAAGGCTGAGCCCAGCATTCCAGCGCTGGGGAATTTCATATTGAACGTTAAGGGAACCTTGAGAGGCGTTCGCAATCTCTTCAGGGGTGGGTAATGGAAGATCTAAAGTGCCGAGTGCTCCACCCGCTAACGCCAGAACATCGCTACTGTGGAAGTTGTAAAGAAAGGTTTTAAATGGATCGTAAATCGGGAATTCAAAACTACCATCCATATCGACATTAATTTTGGAGTTATAGGATAGCCCCAGAGTCAACCAGGGTGTGGGTTCCCATAGCATGCCCATGTTGTAACCCATAACAATATTTTGATCTACCTCGAACGAGAGCTTGCCAAAGGTCGTGAATGGCGGCACTTCAGTACCGCACACGTCGACTGTCAGGCCCAGGTCATTGTCGGGTTGATCTGGCGCTTTCGGGGTGCCATCGGGGTTACAGAACGTGCCTTGAATAAAAGGAGACCCTAGAAAGAAGATCGCCTCATGGGGTTCGCGGATGGGTAATTCCAACCCCATGCCGGAATAACTGAAATTAACAGAAAGCCCGACAGAAAAGGTGTCTGACACTTCGTAGGCGATAGTAGGAGAAAAATAGGTTATTAATGTGAAAGTCGCTCGTTCCTGAGCAAAGCGGGCGGGAGAATCCGAGGCAACGTGCATACCGTTCATCAGTGGAGCATAGACATTGGTACCGAATGTGAACTTGCTGCCGGGGGGATTATAGGATGCACCTCCGGCAGCTCCAGCCCCGATTGGGAGATCCACCATACCGCCGGGCAACATGACGGTAGGTCCTCCCTCTGATTTACCCTTGGTGTTAATGAGGTCGTTTCTGGAATACTCTTCCCATGGACTATGTCCATAGGTTAGGGTGCCATCTGGATTTTCAAACTCCCTATATTGTTCGCGATAACGCTCCAGAACCCCATTCATATACTCGCCATGCTCGCCCAATTCCATTTCGGTAGAGAACAGGCCGACGATGCCTTTGATATACCCCCTTCTTCCCTTAATTCTCGCCAGACCGGCCGGGTTGAAATGCACAGAATCGATGTCCGGCGGATCGGCTGTAACCGCGTGCCCCAGAGCTAACGCTTTAGGGCTGCCTATGGTGATACTGTCGGTAAAGGAAGCCTGTGCCGGCATCGAAAAGGCAGTCAATAAAAGCGGAAAAGTAAAATAGATTCCTCTGGTCGAAATTGGCAATCTTATGCCTGGTTCGCGGACACTAATCATATTAAGTCTCTTTATTGTTGTTTTTTTACAGTGGTTGGTTCGGTATCCCTTCGAACAGCTGCTCGGTTGGTCCCACCGTTTGCAGATGCATAACTTTGGTAACCAGATGCGGAGCAAACACTGATAGGTACACCACATGACCGATAACGATAAATGCGCCAACCGACAGGAGCGACGAACGTACGCGGCTGTCAGATTTTGCATCGGCCCAGACATCAATAAGGGTGCGACCGACGGCGTCGGTGCGGCCCAAAAGATAAGTGAATACCATCATTTGTACACCCATGGCGACTGCGTCATAGATCGGGTATTGGTTCTTGGTTCCTTCCCACAGCGCAAGCCCTTCGATAACCCGGCCGTAATAAAAGACACCGAGCTGCGCGCCGAGCAATGCATTGAACATAAACGCCCAGGTAAAGCCCACGAAAAAACCGACAACCAGTAATGTAATAGGAGCACGCCATTGGTATTTCGCGTTGACCCAGCGGCCGAGTGTTGCGCCGATGATGGCGGGCAACACGAAATAAGCGATGTAGCCGGGGGGCACCGCTGCCGGCAATCCGCCCCACGTCATATTCAGCGGCCACCATTCAGGCATGCGCGGGATTGCTGGTGGAAATTGTGCATACACGGCCCAGTCGTAAGGCGCTTCAATCCAGGAAAACGAGATCGCTGAAATACAGACTAATAACAGCGGATGCAGGCGACCGCGGCGTATGCTTAGAAATATGCCGATAGCGACAAACAATGCGCCACCGATATACGCGAAATTAATGGCGGCTTTCAGAACCGGCGTCAATTCAGTCATGATCATTCCCCTGTCTCTTTACGGGTTTATAGCTCTCGCCCGTTTGACCGCGGGCTTCCGGATCGAACCGCAGCACTATTGCAAAAATAAGAATGATTAAGCCGGATAGAGTTCCTATCATGATAACTGCACCCAATGTTGTGTCCTCTTTTTTTATGATTGGTTTTAATGGTCTCTACTAATCGTTCAGATAAACTTCGATCATTTTGATTAAGCCCTTCGTTACTTGTGCGTCATCGGACAAAGGCCCGGCGATGGCGGTTTTAGCCGCTACTGCCGCGCTCAGTCCTTCCCGCATCAAGAGTCCGGCTGCAATCAGCACCCGGGTCGAAGCCACTTCACGTAAACCTGCGTTTTCAAGGCGCCGAATTGCTTGTGCGAAGCGCACCAGTTTGGCTGCATCCGCTGCACTAATACCAGCCTCCACGGCTAGAATACGTTCTTCAACCTCGGGTGCCGGAAAATCAAATTCAATCGCAACCATGCGTTGGCGGGTGGAGTCTTTTAAATCTTTAAGTACACTTTGATAGCCCGGGTTATAGGACACAACAAGGCAAAATCCGGGAGCGGCATCCAGGGTTATGCCGAGCCGCTCCAAAGGCAGCTGGCGTCGGTAATCAGCCAGCGGATGGAGTACAACCGTGGTGTCTTTTCTGGCTTCCACCACTTCGTCCAGATAACATATTGCCCCTTCTCGCACCGCTTTGGTTAGCGGCCCGTCTACCCATTCGGTTTTGCCACCGTTCAAAAGAAAGCGCCCCACCAAATCAGCGGTTGTCAGATCATCATGACAGGAAACCGTGACGAGAGGCCTGCGAAGTTTATGCGCCATGGCTTCTACAAATCGCGTTTTACCACATCCGGTTGGACCCTTTAGTAGTATTGAAAGGCCTTGGTTAAACGCCGCTGTAAAAATTTTTTCCTCATCGTTGACGGCGACATAATAAGGTTGTGAATCGTGTTTTTGATTAGTAGCGGTATCCATAAGTAAATACTCTTATTATCTGAATTGTTCTAAGAATTTGATTAAGCCACCCGACGTTGAACTTCAGCGGCTTTTAATGCCGAGCGGAATAGAGGGCCTATCATGCGTCCGAGCTGTTCAGTTTTCGGAATAGTGGCAAAAGCGGCACTGCCGAACACTCGGCGTAACGCTTCTGCGTCCGTATTGGCTCCCAGACTCAGACAAAGGCAGCCGATACCATCACGTCTTGCATCACTCAACGCACGACGCGCATCAGCGGCGCCATATGCGGGTTCATAGCCATGGTCGTAAGCCAGTCCATCGGACAACACAACAAGCAGTCTTCTCGATGTGCCACCCTGCTCCGTTATGACTTTGGTGCCGTGACGAATGGCGGCGCCGAGTCTGGAATACGCACCGGGAATCAGGCTGTTGAGCCGCGTCATAAACAGGCTATCCAGGTTATCGTCGAAGCGTTTAACCGGAACCATGTTGACAGCGGTGCGGCCCTGGGAGTGGAAGGCATAAAGTGCAACTCGGTCGCCGATTTCGTACAACACGGTTGCCAGCTCGGCAGCAACGCCACGCTGCTGTTCGTGGACGGACATACCGGATTGCGATACTTGTGAGACAGAACCCGATATGTCGAGCAGTATCATCACGGACAAATCGCGGCGCAGGCGTTGGCTTTCTATATAAATGAATTCATCCGGGACGGTACCGGCGATCAGTTCAATTTGGGATTCTATTGCTGCGTCCACATCAATATCATCACCTTGGGCACGGCGCCGGAACCGATCCGGCTCCATGCCTAGCTGGGACAGTGGTCGACGTAGACTAACGCCTTTTAACCATTCAACTGAAGCTTGGTTTTTCGTTGGAGCGTCCACTTCCAATACTGTGCACCAATCGTCACGATAGGCCTGAGAGTGAACATTCCACTCCGGATACAGAAACCCTTTGCCTTTACCGAATGCATCTTCAACCGTGCCCGCCTCGGCATCCGAGCTTAACGCGCGGACTCCGGCGCGGGAACCGGAGCGGGACCAATGTGTGGCAGCGTCGGCACCAGGCGTGCCGCCGCCCTTTACTTGTCGAACCATCTGAAACATCTTTTGCAGCATCTTGCCGAGGCCACCGCCACCACCGACCGGGCTAGAGGCAAAGTCCTCGGTGTCTTCTTCGTCCTCATTGGCATCGTCCGGCAGTTCGGTTAACGCTTTTTCCTCCTGCTTGCGGGGAATATGGCGGCCTTCCCCAGCGGCGCCGCCGGCGTGTTTTTCTGCTGCAATTAACTTATTGGCGCGGATCACCCCGAACGCCAGAGGGGGGTCGGCTATGTCTGCTTTACTTAAAGCAAGTTCAAGTGATGCCGCCGACGAGGTCGAACGGGGGGAGCTGGACTCGTTAATAAGTAGCTTTATTGATGATGGTAGAATATCGGACAGCGTGCTCATCGCCCGTGCGCCTTCGATTGCCAGGTAACGATTTGCTACCTTGGGCCGCCGTGCCAGACGGCGAATAAACTCCCGGTCCAGGCTGCCCGCTGCAAGCAAACTGCTTTGTACACAGAGCTGCTGGAGCTGGCTACGAATATCGGCATCGGCGTCCACGTAAATGACGTTGCCGTCGGTCCAGGCTGGACTGCCAGGGTCGGTGTTCGCTATTTTGATATCCCGGCCGGACAATGCTGAAGCCAACATCGCCATATGGTCTAGCGAAGCAGCCATCATTCGCCTCCGGGCAGGCAACTGGGGTTTTCGACCAATGGATTAACCTTCGGGCGCCCCTCCGGTTGAGCGGTCATCCATGTATTCCAGTAACCCCCGTAAAAGGGTCCAGCCTGCCCTTCGCGCTCAAAGTATCCCTGTGGATCATAGGTTTTCATTTCTGGATAAGGGTATGGGCAAGCCACTGAGGTTGCGATTCCCGTTGCCCGAATGATGCCGAAGGCAGTGCCATACATAAAATAAGAAATATTGAGAATACCGAACATCAACAGAAACGTAGCAAGGGACGGTTTTGATTGAAGGAAACGAAGTCGTTGCGTTAATTTCTCTGCAACTGTTCTCCCTGTGTCATCGCGGTAACACAGCACGCCCGCCGGAATCATGACAAAGGTGACAAAAGTGGATTCCCAGATCAACGGAAACTGGAATGTCGTACCGGGGAACAGAGACCCCCATGGAATGACTTGCGAGTAAATGTATAAGCCGGTGCGAACCAGTGTGACTTCCAGAATTGCGTCGCATATAAAACCGATTACTAGAATCAATAAGGCCAGACTCACTAACGGCCTACGCCACACAAAAGCGTCCATCGGACGTTTCGCTTGCATGCGTTTTAATAGCCATATCGCAGGAAAATAGGGGCCGAAATAAAACATCGCGTAGCCGATGACGATAAAGGGTTCCACCGAGGGTGAGAGGCTGACATAAAACCAGTCCTCCGGAAAATGCCACAACTGCGGGTTATACACCGCATAGGGTGACCAGTTCATAATCGGGTCTTGCCAGACGATAGCGGTTGATGCCATGGCCATTAATACCAGCGGACTGCCGGGATTGCGACGCCAGGCAACCACGCACATCAATACCACGATAACCATCGCAAACAGAGTGCCGTAGTTGGCGACCGTTACCCAATCCCCCCCCAGGAATTCGACTGGTCTTGGTACACCGGTTACGTCCGGGTTGGCGATGCGTGGTGAATTGGCACCGGTCTGGAATAGAAAAGGCGCTAACCCCAGAACCGCAAGACAAACTCCGCCCCAAATTATCGGCGCGGACGAGCCCTTTGGGTTGTTTAATCGAGTCGACATAAATAAGTACTCCTATTGCCAGATTGTTGTTTTTGTTTTTATGTCTTCGGGGGTTTGATGCCCAGCAAGCGTCGTGTGGTATCGATCGCTTCCCGCTTATGGGCTTCGGTTTGTTTCGGATCCAAGGGTTCGAACTGCCCTTTTGGCATCAGCGAAGCGAGGGCCGCGACGTAAAACACAGTGGTTCCGATGATGGCACTTGCAGCGTGGAACGGATCATCGTGCAACGGCTCAAGTTCTCCGCTTTTGCGCCCCTGTTCCACTAAATCCCAGAATTTCAGCGGGATTTGATCGTTATCAAAAAAGATACGTTGTATTGGTTGATCTACTCCGTCGGCCACGATTCGCAGGATGAGGCGTGCGCGCGCCGGGCGAGAAACGATTTCGTCTACCCAGGCCGTAGTAGCAGCCTCTATGCGTTCTGATACTGGCCCGTCATCCGCCAGCAAATCCTCCAGCTGCCTGGCGAGAGGTCCGAACGTGTGTGCAATCATCGCGTCATAAAGTGTTTGCTTATCGCGAAAGTAATAAAACAACGCCGCCCTTGTTAGGCCAAGCTCGTCTGCCACGTCTTCCAGACGGGTGGAGGCGAAGCCGTGAGTGGAAAATAAATTTTCGGCAGCTGCCAGGATGGATGCCCGCGTACGTCCTGCTTTTTTACTAATGGGTCCGTCTTTGCTGTCGTTCATGATCAGTGATAAAGCCCTTATAGAAAGCCAACATTGGCATTGATACTTAGTATTGAAATCCATCGTCGCATGCAATTTACTTTCGCGCAAGTAGAAAATTAACTTGCGGGAAAGTAGAAAAATGATTAGTGTGAGATCGACAGCAATGTTGTCTTTTATTTTCTCGTAAGTTCTAAGTCATTAAGGAGGTTTGAAAATGTGGGAATTAATCTGGACTGAATGTGTTCGTCTGGGCGGTGCATTCGGCCTTATCGGAATGGTGATCTGGTTTTGGTATTGGCTAATGAGCTCTCTGGGAACCTTTTGATTATGTCCACCGGTGCTGCACAAGCTACTCACATTGAACGAAGTTGTACCATTGTCGCCTCTGCCTTATCCGACGGGCGCTGTGGTCGTGTTCAGCTGATGTCCGGTGAGCGTCGGGGGTTTGGCATGAATTCCCGTCGCACCACCGTCAATATCCCCTACCCTGCGATGAGTCCGGGCTGGTCGTTGCGTACCTGGACCAGCGGCATCGCTCTGCAATTAGCTCCGTCGAAGGAAAGTATCGCCGGCTTCACGCTGGGAGCGTTATCTGCGCGGCAGTCCGTTGCATTATCTATTGTGGAGGGCGGTGTCGCCTTAGGTTGGATAGACTCACGGTGGCCGGGACTGGTCCCGGAAATTCGTCGTTTTTTGCCAGCATTGGAAATGCTGGATGAAGAGCTGGACGGCGAATCCATCATGGATCAAGCGATGTCCCTGGCGGCGTCCGGGGAAGATCTGGAGTTTCATCCGATTCTGGGTCAACCACCGATCGGGCTGACGCCTGAGAAAGGCATTATGGCTGCCTTGCGGCGAGCTCAGGCTCGCGCACCTTGGTCGACGCGCAAACGTTATATTTCTCCAGGTTATGAATCCATACCTGCTGGTGGAGAAAGCAATATCAAAACTTCCCGCTTGCCTTCCGCAAGTCGGCCAGAGGAAGACGATATTGAAATCAGCCCGGAACAGCGAGCCGGTATCCCCTACCCGGAATGGAATATGTGGACCCAGCGCTTTCTACCCAATCACGTGGCCGTACTTGAGCGTAAGGTGCCGAATAGTAAGCGCAGTGCGCGCCCGGTGTCAGGTGATCTGAAGCGTTGGTTCGAACAACGTACTCACCGGGTTATGAGAAATCGTCTGGAAGACGGCTCGGATCTCGATATTGATCAGTATATCGAGCATCACGTAAACGGCCTGACAGGGATATCGTCGGAAGCCAGGGTATTTCGAGATTTACAACCGACTTTCAGAGACGTTACCACGGCCGTTTTACTGGATGGCAGTGCATCCATGGGTGCCGGACTGGGTGACATATTCAAACTTGAACTGGCCTGTGCCGACGCGCTTTGCCAGGCTATGGCGCTGGCCAAAGAGCGACATGGACTCTTTATTTTCGGCGGTAAAACCCGTCACAGGGTAGACGTTACCTGTCTGAAAGATTTTATCGATCCCCACTCTGTTGCCCCGAGCGAATTGAAATTGGCACCTGGCGGCTATACCCGATTAGGCGCTCCGCTGCGCCATCTGACTAGCCGACTACTGGCGCAACCGACTGAGCGCCGTCTGTTAATTATCATCGGCGATGGCTTGATTTCGGATGAAGGCTACGAGGGTCGCTATGCCTGGGCAGATTCCGCTCACGCAGTAGAGGAAGCTGAAAATGCCGGAGTTTGTCTTTTTTATATCGGGGTGGGTCAAACCGATGTGGACCCACTACCGGATGTATTCGGCCCACGTCGCTCCACCCGTATAACACAAGTAGAAGAATTGCCCCGGGTTTTGAGTCGGGTGCATCGCGAATTAGTCGCAGCTTAAAACCAAGCGATAAGGAATCCAAATAAAAATGAAGAATAATTATTATCACGAGAATAAAAACGAAATCACGTTATTCAAAATGGCTGCAGAACAACGGGTGCCTTTAATGCTGACCGGCCCCACCGGTTGCGGAAAGACCCGTCTTGTGGAACACATGGGCGATGTGCTCGGTCGTGAGGTGATTACGATTAGTTGCCATGACGATTTGACCAGCTCGGATTTGGTTGGGCGCTTTATGGTAACCGGAGGAGATGTGATCTGGTCAGACGGCCCCCTCACCAAGGCGGTAAAAGAAGGCGCAATTTGCTATATGGATGAAGTGGTTGAAGCGCGACATGATTCGTTGGCAGTACTGCATTCATTAACAGATCACCGACGTACCTTATATCTGGATCGCGCGGGCGAGACCATACCCGCACCGGATACGTTTATGTTGGTCTGCTCCTATAATCCGGCTTACCGCAGCTCCTTAAAAGAATTGAAACCGTCATTCAGACAGCGTTTTGTCACTGTCGCCATCGACTATCTGCCGGCAGACCGCGAAGCAGAGGTCTTGGTGAATGAAGCCGATATCAGTTTGCCCGTGGCGGAGCGACTTGTGAAGTGTGCCAACAGTATTCGCAATGCCGACGATGTCTTTCATTTTGAGCCCCCTTCAACCCGGGTGCTGGTCACTGCAGCCAAAATGATTGCGTCCGGCGCGTCCGAGCTGGAAGCAACGGAGGTTTGCGTTCTGGCCCCGTTAAGTAGTGATGGTGCGATTGCCAGTGGGCTAGCGGAACTGGCTGCTGCCCATCTATTGGACCCAGAAACAAACAATTCGAATAACAACTAGGTAAAAAGAAAGGAGTTAGAGCATGAGTAAAAAAGTGGTTTCTGAACAAGATCGCCGACGAAAAAAAGCGATGATTGTATTTCAAGCCTTATTGTATAGCTATCTGATTGGCTTGTTTCTGTTTCAACTGCATCTGTACTCACTTAGCGACTGGTAGACATTATGACAACAACACAAAATGCCGGCACATTCGGTGGCTACGATGTGCATGAGGCAGATAGTAAACAAGCACAACGACGAGCCGACAAATGGATGATCATCGGAACCCTGTTTATGGGAACCGGTGTTCTTGGGATTATAGGTTTACCGCTTTTCTTTCGCGGCTTGTTGTTGCAGATGCAAGCTGCGAAAGCGGGTCTATCGGTGCGACCGCTGATCATTACTTTAATCGGTTACCTCGTCATAATTGACTCATCCCTGAACAGCCTGGGGTGGGCGATGGATTTATTTGCTAACCATTCCGTTATTAACCGGGTGTTGACCGCAGGTTGGGGAGCGGTTTTTGATGGTGGCTATTTTTGGCACTACAACGAACTTATGTTAGGCCCCTACGCCATTGGCGGTTCGGGTGCGCCGGGTGAAAAAGGCTGGGAAATTTCGTTGATTCTTGCTTGTTTTTGTCCTCGTTTGGCGGCTGCCATCGGCTTGTTACAGATGAAGCGCTGGGGCCAACAGTGGTTGATTGTTACCTGCTGGATGGGTTTGATTGTGTGGATTGGATATAACCTGAATATGACATTCTACGCCGATGTCCGTTACGCCAACATCACGTTCCCGGTATGGGGTTGGTGGATTTACGACATTTTTTATATTACGCCGTTTCTTGCCCTGCCGTATTTGCACACGGTAAACCGTGAAATCTTTACGGACTGATTGCCCGGCTAACGATAGAAGGAAAAAACAATGTCTAATGAAAATGAAGAAAAGCTCCCACTGGGCACTACATCGCATTTCGCCAATATGCACAGATGGCTTCAACGGGGATTATTTGTTTGTCTTGTGGTACTGGTGTTTGAAGCATCCATGAGTCTTCCCGGCCTGTTGATCTGGTTTGGTTGGCCTACGTTATCGATGACGGAAGTTTGTGACGAGCTGATGAAAGTGCGCTGGTCCGACGATGATGCTGTGTGTTTGGTACCGCATCCGCTCTATGGTGCAAACGAAGGCGAAGGCCGCAGTGAAAAATCAGCAGATAAATGGGGGATCCAACCACGACCCGAGTACAAGCGGATAAATTTCCGCGACCTGGTCAAATTCCGCGATGAACGGTTGGCCCGAGAGGCTGCAGCTACCAAGTTAAATCAGCAGCAATAAAAATCAGTGAAGGAAAGATGTATGACTAATATCGCCACAGCCAATAAAATAAAGAAACCCGCGCATGTTCCGGATAGTTTGGTGTATGACTTTGACTACAACACCGATACCGAGTATTGCAAAGATCCCCATGTTCGTGCTGCTGATCTGGCAAAAAACGCGCCGCCGATCTTTTGGACGCCTTACAACGGTGGGCACTGGATGTTTCTGACTCACGAGGCAATATCAGATGCCTTTAATGACTACAAGACATTCTCGAGTGAGCACTTTGCACCGGAGGCGTTTGAAGAAATGATGGCGGATTTGCCGGAAGAAGAACGCATCCCGGCACCGGTACCTATCTGTATAGACCCGCCGAAGCACGGCAAGATCCGTAAGCCTTTATTCACCACTTTTTCGCCCAAATCCGCTGCGGGAATGGAAAAGGCAATCAGGGAACTTGCCGAACGCCTGATCGATGCCGTCGCGGCACAGGGGCACTGTGAATTTCAACATGACGTCTCTGACGTTTATCCGGTTGAGATCTTCCTGGGCATGTTTGGTCTGCCTATTGAAAAAGAGCGTGAATATCGCGAGCTGGCGAAAAAGCATTTGACCACCATTACTCCGGATCTGGCAGAGAACTTTCTAATGATGAAAGGCATCGCAGACGTATTGAGAGAAACCATTATAGAGCGTCGTGATAATCCTAAGGACGATATTATTAGTCTGTTGTGGTCTCTGGAAATTGAAGGTGAACCGATGCGCCTGGATTTGATGCTGAGTTACTGCGTTATCTTATTTATTGCTGGTTTGGATACCGTGGTAAACGGACTAGGTTTCGGAGTGCGTCATCTTGCCATGGACACAGAGCTGCAAAAAGAATTACGTGAGCATCCAGAGCGTATTCCTGATGCCACAGAAGAATTGCTTCGTCGATATGCCTTTGTGGCACCTATTCGTATTCTGAAAAAAGACAGTGTCTTCCGAGATATAGAAATGAAGGAAGGTGAGCGCGCCATGATGTTTATTCCTGCCGCGAGTGTTGACGAAGACATTTATGAGGATCCCACAGCATTTAAGCTCGGGCGTGAGAAAAATAATCATCTGGCATTTGGAAAAGGCCCTCACCATTGCCTTGGCTCTAACCTGGCCCGCCTGGAATTGAAAGTCATGTACGAAACAATGCTTACAAAATTGCCCGAATTTCGAATCGATCCGAAAAACCCACCTACGTTTAAGGGCGGTATTATTTCTGGCCCATCCACTATCAATCTGGTTTGGGATGTTTAACCTAATCATTTTATTTTGAGAAGAGAGACTTATTATGGAAAACAATTCAGATATCAACATCCCCGATTCGGTTATTGGCGTTTGGTCTGTCACTATTCATGGCCCCACCGGGCCGCAGGAAACCACGTTAGAGTTGAAAGACAACAACGGTGAACTAATTGGAACCCAGTCCGCAATGGGTCAGGTCGAAGATTTGTTGGATCTCAGTTACGACAGTGGTAATGGTGAAATCGCCTGGATTAACAAAATCAAAAAGCCACTTCCGTTATCACTGAAATTCCGTGGCGTTGTAGAAGGCGACTCGATCAGTGGGCATGTCAACGCAGCCATTATGGGTAAATTTCCATTTACCGGCGTAAAAAAATAGATAGCGATAACAAGTTCGCTCCGGATTAGCGGATTCGGGGATCGCAGGGGGAAACATTTTGACTTATAAGAAAACCATTCTGATAACCGGCAGTAATGCCGGCATCGGATTTATCACCGCTAAGCACGCTGCTCTGGCAAAGCAGCGTGTTATTCTCGCGTGCCGCAGCATGCCAAAGGCAGAGAAAGCAAAACAGGAAATTTTACAGTTGGATCCGAATGCGGATGTCTGGATTCGTCCGCTTGACCTGGGTTCATTCGATAGCATTCGCAAATTTGCGGAAACCATCGAACGGGATTTTCCTGTTGTGGATGCCTTGGTCAACAATGCCGGTATCTACCCGATGAGTGAGGAATACACGGCGGAAGGCTTCGAAATGCAGTTCGGTGTGAACTACCTGGGGCATTTTTTATTATCGCACTTGCTGCTCCCTGTTTTAAGCAAGGCGCCTGCTGCGCGCATCGTTCATGTGTCTTCCGTGGGGCATATGATGGGCAATATAAAACCCAATACATTCCGGGGCCGTAAATTATATCTATGGGGAATGCCTGCTTACGGGCAGTCGAAATTGGCGAATGTCATGCTTAGTAATGAGCTTTCTCGTCGGCTGCCCGTTAACATGACCAGTAACGCAGTGCACCCGGGCTACGTGGATTCAGATTTTTTCCGGAACATACCGGGGTTTATCTACAAGGCGTTGCGTAAATTTTTAGTCTCTGCGGAGTTTTCCGGAAAGCACATTCAGGAAATGGCGGTGGCTGATGGGTGGAACAACCGAACCGGTGAGTTTATTTCATCGCAGGGTCCCTTACCTAAATCCCGGAAATTGAATGATCTTAAGTTAAGCAACTGGTTATATGAAGAAAGTTGCAGGCTGACCGGTGTTGAGCCTGTCGATGCCGAAAAACTGACACGCTCTGCCAACCTAGAGGCAAGCACGCTTTCGTAGGTCAATGTCTTGTATTCGTAGGTGTCAGGTTGGCTAGCCTGACACCACGATGATAGGATATACCCTCTTCCATTCGGAAAATCTAAGCTTCTAATGTCGAAAAATACAGATCCTCGTGCGCTTCGGTCGCGGGACGCCTTGCATAGTGCATTGCTGGAATTACTCGAAGTCAGATCATTTGAACAGATTACTATTCGTGAAATCACAACTTACGCGGGGATCGGTTATACAACGTACTTCCGTCATTATCCCACCAAGGAAGCGCTGCTTGAAGCCGTTATGTCCGAGCAGGTAACAAGCCTGATCAACCTGACTGTACCGATTATGTATGCCCAGAATCTGCGTGCTGCCAGCGAGGCGTTGTTCAGCTATGTGAAAGCGCACCGGGCGATATGGGTTACCTTGTTGACTGGTGGTGCCGCCAGTGCCTGCCGGGCGGAATTTCTCCGGCTTGCCCGTGAAGCCGTGATTGAAAAAGCTCCAGCTCAGGGCCGATTATCCAATGAGCTGGGCATCGTATTGATCGTGAGCGGTACTATTGAACTGCTTACATGGTGGCTACGTGAACCGAACCCGGAGCCGGTTAGAAAAATCGCAGAGATACTCGACACCGTCGTCGTGACGCCGGTTATAGAAGCAAACTACGGCAAGCCTCTTTAACCAAGCGGCCTTGCCTCAATCTATGATATAGACTGATTCATACAGGTTGCTAATGCCTTTTTTCATCCATCTTCTCTATCCCCAGTTATATCCCGTTGCGCACGAACCCGAATAAAACCTCAGAATAGGAGATGCTGCCAGGTAATTTCCAGGTTGTTTTCCTATAAAAATATTGTCCGGTGTATTTTTGACTATTGAAATCTATGGAACACTATATATCATAGATTGAAATTCAATATGCACTGAGGAGAACACACCGTGTTGCTAGACGCTTTACGCTTGTTTGCCGCCTTTGGCGGATCCATCCTATTGGTTTATTTCTGGTATTGGGTTATGGATTCAATAGGCACTTTTTAATGCCAGCTCCAGGGAGTAACGCGCTAATTGTTGAGCAATCCTGTTCGTTTCTTGCCGTTGCGTTATCCCAAGGCCGCAGGCATGGCGCAGTGCTGAATACCGGAGAGCGCCGCTGTTTCGGTTTAAACGCCTCCCGAACCCAGATTAAAGTGCCCTTCCCGGCTCTGTCCGAGCAATGGAATCCCAGATCAATTACCTGCGGGGTAGCGTTGCAATGCTCGCCCACCAAAGACCTTATCGCCCATTTCCCCTTACAGGGCCTATCAACCAGAGAGCGTGCTGCACTCTTGTTGGTTGAAGGTGGCGCAGCGATTGGTTGGCTGAAAAAACAATGCCCGGGGCTATTACCGGAATTCAGGCGTTTGCTTCCGGGTGTTGATGTCATCGAAGACGATATCAACGTCGATGAACTGATTACGCGGGTGGAGCTGCTGGCCAATTCGGCGCGCCCATTGAATGAGTACCCGTTGCTGGGACAGTTACCGAAGGCCGTTTCCATGGAAAGCGGCTTAAGGGCAGCGTTGCAGCGCATGCGGGGCCGTATGCCATGGACTTCCAAGAGCAAGTTGTCCCGTGGTCGTCATACGATACCTGTAGGCGGTGATGGTGGTATCCAAAATCCGAATTTGCCACCACCCAGTCGTCCAGAGAACGACGACATTGAAATTCGCTCCGACCAAAGAGCCGGTATCCCCTACCCGGAGTGGAACGCCTGGAAACAACGTTTTTTGCCGGACCATGTTGCCGTGCTGGAGCGCAAGTTGGAAAAATCGCCACAACAGCTGCAACCGGTAGCTGCGAACTTGCGGCGTTGGTTTGAAGCAAATACTCATCGAGCCATGAGGAACCGTTTAGAAGATGGTTCTGATCTTGATGTCGACCAATACATAAATCATTACGTGACCGTGCGCGCAGGCAGATATTCAGAGGCGCGGGTGTTCCGTGAACTATTGCCGGCGAATCGGGATGTTTCCACTGCATTGTTGTTGGATGGCAGTTCCTCACTCGGGGTTCGCCAGGGGCATATTTTCAAGCTGGAATTAGCCTGCGCAGACGCATTATCTCAAGCCATGACATTAGCACGTGAACGGCATGGGCTTTTTGTTTTCAGCGGCAATACCCGTCATCGTGTTGATGTCACCTGTCTCAAGGACTTCAGCGACCCGAGACTAATTATTCCCGGAAATTTGGGTTTGTTGGCCGGTGGATACACGCGGCTCGGTGCCCCTATTCGCCATTTAACGCGGCGCCTGCTGGACCAGCCCTCCGAACGTCGTCTGCTGATTATTATGGGGGATGGCTTAATGTCAGATGAAGGATACGAGGGGCGCTATGCCTGGGCCGACGTTGCTCACGCAATTGAAGAATCTGAGGAAGCCGGCATCACCATTTATTACATCGGTGTCGGGCCCGCACGAGTGGATCCCTTGCCGGATGTGTTCGGTCAGCGTCGGTCTACCCGAATCGGCTGTCTTGACGACCTACCCCGTGTTTTAGCCCACGTTCACAGGGAACTGGTGGCTGCTTAACGTATTCGCTGCCGGTTTTTCTCATAACAAAAAACAAAAAACAAAAAGGAGCTTTATCATGAACCAACATCCACCCATCAGCGACCACGATCGTCGCCGGAAAAAAGCACTTATTGCCGTTCAAATCGTCTGTTACGGCTACCTGCTGACCATGTTCCTCATCCAGATGTACATGTATTCACAACGCGATTGGTAAGGAGCATTTTATGTCAGCAACTTCTATGAACATGGGGAGCACCCATAGTTTGGATGAACATGAAAGGTTGAGCCGTGAAGCCCAGTGGCGAGCAGATAAATGGCTTATGAGCGGCACCTTGATTATGGGAACCGCCGTGCTGGGTATATTCGGGTTTCCGCTCTTTCTTCGTGGTTTGTATCTTCAGATACAGGCACAGAAACAGGGTTTTTCGGTGCGGCCGGTTATGGTGACATTAATCGGTTACCTGGTGGCGCTGGACGCCGCCCTCAATACCTTAGGTTGGGCTCTTGATCTGGTCGCTAACCATACCTTATTGGCGCGGGTATTCCTGCAAGCCTGGGGCAATATGTTCGACGCGGGTTATTTTTGGCATTACAACGAACTTTGGATCGGTGGCGCAAGTGCGCCCGGTGAAAAAGCCTGGGTGGTAGCCTTGTTACCTTTGATGTTCGCTATGCGGATTGCTGCTGCTATCGGTTTTTTGCAAATGAAGCGTTGGGGTCAGCAATGGCTGATTATCACCTGCTGGTTCGGCATTATTGCCTGGGCCGGTTATATCGCCAATATGACCATATTTGCGGATATTCGATATTCAGGGGTGGTGTTTCCGGTAATTGGTTGGTGGCTTTATGACATTTTCTATATCACACCGTTTCTGGCAATTCCCTATCTGCACACAGTTAATCGTGAAATATTCTCAGACTGAGCGATCAGGAACAGTGGAAGTGAATTAAGGAGATAGACTATGAACAGTGGTCCACATGACGAACTGCCGCTCGGCACTACTGCGGCCTTTTTTAATATGCACAAGTGGCTGCAGCGAGGGTTAATTGTTTGTTTGTCCGCCTTGGTATTGGAGGGTGCATTTACCTTTCCTCTACTTGCCATCTGGTATGGCTGGCCGCAACTGAGTTTGCAGGAAATATGCACTGAATTTGAACGGGTTCGGTTTTCTGATGAAAGTCGAGAGTGTATCTATCCCTACCCCCTGTTCGGCCCGTCCGAAGGTGCCGGCCAAAAAACGGCACAGGACGATTGGGGTATTCAGCCCCGGCCAAAGTATAAGGCAATCGAGTTTCGTGAGTTCGTAACACGTAAAGAGGAACGGCTGGCTCGCCAGGCATCAGAATGACAGCGTCCGGTAAGCCCCCGCCAATAGGGGCTTACCGTTTAAGCGTGAGATGCCTTCAGACTGTCACCCCGTCGTTGTCGCGGCTCAATTCCGGTTGCCGTTGATCATCTTCATAGTCCGGATTGATTGCTTGTTTTTGCTGATACTCCGCTTTGCGATTTCTATCGATAATCAATAAAAGAGTCGGTAAAAGCAGAATATCCAGGATGTAAGCCGCCAATAGAATAACCGTGGTCACCTGACCCAGTGCGCTATTAATTACGATCTTTGATAATGCTAAAACAAAGAACCCGCTCGATAACACGGCTGTCGTCATAAACAGCGCCGATCCCACCTGCTTCAGTGTGGTACGAACGGCTTTTTCAGCATCGCCTTTGTGTTCCTTCAATGCTTTTTGATACTTCACCAAAAAGTGGACGGTGTCGTCTACCACGATTCCGATGGTAATGATGACAACACAGGTCAGGCCTAACCCGATTTCACCGGAAAACAGGAACCAGATGCCGAAGCCGAATGCCGCGGGAAGAATATTGGGAATCAAACTTATTAAACCATACCGAACGGAACGCAACATAAACAGCATAACCACCGAAATTAACAGTAACGCGATTGCAGAGCCCTCCAAGGAGTTGCTCAGGCTGTGAATAGTGAGGTAAGACCAGATCGTAGAGAGTGCCCGATTACGATCCTGCATTTCAGGCGGGAGGTTTTCTTGCTGCCATGCCCAGATCCGCTGATCAACATCGATATCAGTGGCAGTATCAAGCGAAGGCATATTAGCTGTTACCAAAGACCGGCGTCGATCCGGCGTGAGTTGCTCGCCCAGATCCAGGCCAAAAGGCAGTGACATTTCATACATTAAAAGGTACTGCGCAATCAGCTCACGGTCATCCGGAATCCGGTAAAAAGCAGGATCATCATTGTGCATGCTTTGGTTAAGGCGTTTGATTACATCTGAAAAAGCCCTTACGCTGCTGATTTCTGGTTGTTGCCGTAAAAAAGTAGCGAAACGGTCCACGTTTTTCAGGTATTCCGGATCGACGATATTGTATTCGCTTCCGGAATCCAGATTAAAACTGTCGATATAAATGGCTCCGAAGTGCTGATCGATTCTATCGGTGTCATCCCGAAACAGATGGGGTTTGTGTAAGGTTTCAGTCAGGCGGTCGTTGAAGTCATTACGGAAGCTCAGATCGATCATCAGAGCCGACATCGCAATCATCACCAGTAGCACCAGATAACGTCTGGCAATCAAAAGGTCTGCCAGCTTATCCATCACCCTATCAATCAGTAACTCGCTGGTTTTGTGAGGTTTGAAGGGTAAGAGTAGAACCAATGCGGGCAATAAAGTGAGTGAAAAAAGCCACGCTAAAGCCGTACCGATCGCTGCGGTATTACCCAGCGCTACGGCTGGGGGCAGATCGTTTGTGTTCAAACTCAAGAATCCAATCACCGTGGTCAAACTGGTGACGCTGACGGCAAAAAAGTTAACCCGCAAGCTTGCTGCCAGTGCCTCTGCTTTACTTTTCGTCTGAAGCTCCTTGAAAAGCTGGGTAAAGATATGAATGCAGTGAGCCATGGTGACTATGATGCTGATCATGACGGCATTGACAGACAATATGGAGAACGTAATACCAAACCAGGAAGCCAATCCCATGGCGCCCATTGCGGTGAATACGGCCAATATGAAAGACACGAAAACCGTTGATAAGCTACGCAATAACAGACCGAGGATAAGGAACATCAACCCGAACATGACCGGGATCATCAACCCCATGTCCGCCTCTGCTACTTGCATGTTGTGATAGGTGCTGAGCAGGCTGCCGGTAGCTGAGGTCTCCAGATCCGGGTTCCCGGCTTTTATATCATCAGCCAGTGCATAAGCCTTTTCCACCAGGTCCCCGGCTTCGGGCGTCATGGTCTGGTCATAGGATAAACTTAATGAAAGGACGATGGCTGCGTGCTTGCCATCGGCGGTGACCAGCCGTTTTACAATGTCTATGTCCTTCAGTGCTATCGCTTGACGGGCGGCCAGTTTGTCGGGGTCATTTAGGACCTCCTCACTGAAAAAGTCATCCACATACAATTCATCGTGCTCGCTGTGGGTGTACTGGAAGTTGCTCAATGAATCCACCCGGCGTACATAAGGCAGGGTCCAGGCGCGTTCAGTCATCTCTTTTAATGAAGCCAGATGGCGAGGTTCCAATATACTGCCGTCGCGAGCAGAAAGCATAAAAAACACCTTGAAATCATTTCCATAGGTGTCTTCCAGAGCTTGAAAGCGTTCATAGGATGGATCGTTCCCAGAGAAGAAGACCCGGGGTGAACCATCAAATGCGAAATGGCGTAGCCCTGCTACAGAGAAAACCAGTACTGCGATCGAAGCCAGAAAATAGTACCAGCGAAAACGAACCAAGGTAGAGATAAATGATGACATCGGAAACTGCCCGCCCCTCTTATTTAAACATTATAATTAGCCGCACGTTGCGCCAGGTATCAACCTAAACTAAGCCGCTTTTTATGGTTTTTGCGCCTCGTCTCGGGCGCTGCAATCCGGAACTGTAACCCACTTTATTCGAAACTCTTGCCCGGCTCCCCAGAGCCAGACAGCGGGCTGAATCAATTATGATTTAATGCGGTTGAAATGTAACACAGTCAACGGTATTCTTATAGTACCGAACAGTACTAATAGTTGATTTAAGCATCAACCTAAAAACAAAGAAGAGCTGAATGTCTAACGAGTCAACCCCGCGTATCGAACCCTTACTGCCGTCTGATTGGGACGCAACAGTTCATGACGCCGTGAGCGCCTTTCCTGCCAGCCGGGATTTCGTATTGAATAACTGGCAAAGTGGAGATGCCCGTGGCATGAACGGTTTGGGAGCGATTCTGAATCACCCTGCTCTGGCAAAAGCCTTTCTGACATTCAATAACCATGTGGCCATGACCAATACCCTGTCGAAACGAATCTGTGAATTACTGATTCTGCGGGTGAGTTGGTTGCGTCGTTCTGAATATGAATTTCAGCAGCACGTCATATTGGGGCTACGGGCCGGTCTGACTACGGACGAAATTGACCGCCTTCAGGAAGGCCCCCAAGCTGAAGGTTGGGATGCAACGGATGCGGATCTACTGCGTGCCGCAGACGACCTGGTTTCGGATGCCCATGTTAATCAACACACCTGGGCCCGCCTCAGCCAACAGTTTTCCACTGAGCAAATGATGGATATTGTGTTTACGGTGGGTTGTTATGAGGTGCTGGGCATGGCATTTAAATCCTTCGGTGTACCTTTCGAGGACAGTCTGGAACCGATGTCTGAGGAAGTCAGGGCCAGGATGCACAATTTATCCTGAGCCGAACAAGTAATTTAACGTTTGATCTGTGTATCGACTATTAATAATAAAATTTGAGGGTTAATCATTATGTCAGCCGCACTCCAGGAAAAATTGAAATCCACAGAAGTCAGTCCTTTCATAGGCAGTCGTGTTCATCTGAGCAAAGATGATCTTTTAAGTGGTGAATTTGCCAATGACCTGCGTGAGCTGCTTGAGCAACGTGGCGTACTGATCTTCCCGGAAATAAACTTTAATGACGACGAGCAGGTGCGTTTTACCAAGACATTAGGTGAGCTGGCACCGGAGCGGGCAGGCGAATTAATATATAAGGTGACATTGGACACGAAAGTGAATTCGCAAGCCGATTACCTGAAGGGATCTTTGTACTGGCACCTGGATGGCACCATGAATGAAGTGCCTATCCTGGCGTCCATTCTTACTGCGAAGGCGTTGGCTCCAGTTGGTGGTGACACCGACTTTTGTAATACCTATGCTGCCTGGGAAAACTTGCCCGAAGAAGATAAACAGCTTCTTGAAGGTCTTCAGGCAGAACATTCAGCGTGGAATTCACTTTTCTATTATGATCCTGAGCCCAGCCTGGAGCATGCGAAACAGATGATGTCGATCGGCGAGCAGGTGTTACCAATGGTATGGAAGCACAGCTCTGGCAGGAAGTCTTTAGTGCTGGGGTGCACGGCACGACACGTATTGGGCATGGGGTCGCGAGAGAGCGCAGAATTATTGGTGCGTATGCGGGAATGGGCTACCCAGCCGAAATTTTCGTATCGTCACAAATGGACGTTGGGGGATTGTGTAATATGGGACAACACCGGCACCATGCATCGCGCGACACCTTATGATCCGAACTCCGGTCGCATGATGATCCGCACAAAATTACAGGGCGAAGAGCCATTCTCCAGTTAAGGCATCCCTTGCGCTGCCCATAAGGCCTTCTGCGATTACGGAAGGCCTTAAAGCGCCGCTAGCGTTAGGCCATTATTGGGCCGCTAAGTCCGCTATTTCCTTGGTATCAAAATAATACGCGGTAATCTTCACCACTTTCTCGTTCTTAATTTCCCAGACAGCAACATAAGGTTGTGAAACCGGTTTACCGTTGCTAGCAATTTTTGCTTCCAAATGCGAAAGGTAAATGACCTTGTCATCGGTAGGGACCATTTCACCGGGTTTAAAGCTTAGATCTTTCCAAAACCCGAGTGCGGCTAATCCTTCCCGATACCCATCCCAGCCGTGAAATGTTTTTCCGTAGGGTAAACCTTCTGGCATTACCATTTCCAGATTGTCGTCGACGTAAGGACGCACGACGTCCCAGTTGCCTTTAATTCCGTTCGCTGCCATCGTCGTTAAAATTTCGAGATTTCTTTGTTGTTTTTCTGAAAGGCTCATCGAGTTTCCCTCTTGATCATTGTTGTCTAGCGCACACGCTGTCCAGCTTAAAAACGCGAAACAGCATGTGGCAAGTATGTGTTTTATCGGCTGTTTTAACATGAGCTAGTCGCCCGCATTGATGGCATCAGGCGAAAGATATTTGGTACTAGACCAGCCGCCATCCACGACGATGGTCTGACCGTTAATAAAAGCGCCACCCGGCGAACAAAGAAATGCAATAGTACTGGCAACATCGCTGGTTTCCCCCAGCCGCGGGAACGGGGTCATGTCCACCTGCATGCGGCGGAAACCTTTGTCATTGAAGCGTTCACGTACCATGTCAGTCATGGTTACACCGGGTGCAACGCAGTTGGACCGGATACCTTGAGGACCGTATTCACAAGCCATATGTTGGGTCAATGCAGTCAAACCGCCTTTGGCAGCGGAATAGGCTCCGCCACGGCGTCCCCCCACTACCGCAAACGTTGAAGTGACATTGACGATGCCGGCCCCCTCCTTCATATGTCCGATGACATCACGAGCCAAACGAAACGGCGCCCGCAGCATAATGCCCAGAAAGTGATCCAGCGTTTCATCGTCGGTTTCATGCAACGGTTTTGGACTGCCGATACCGGCATTGTTGATCAAATAGTTAATTTGTCCGAAACGATCGAGCGTGGCTTTTACAATTTTTTGTGGCGCATCATCGTCGGTAAGATCAATCGATAATGTGATTACGCGTTCCGGATCGTTGATTTCTTTTTCAAGCTTGGCCAGCTTGTTTGCGTCACGTCCGACCCCGACAATGCACATGCCCATGTCATAGAGTTGTTGTGCAGTGGTAAAGCCTATACCACTTCCCGCTCCTGTTATGATTGCTGTTTCCATCTAAAAATCTCCGGATTTGAATTCAGTATAATGAACGCGGTACGCCGCTGACCTCTTAGCCCTATTCTACAACAATTTTATCAGCGCATTTGCAGCTTTTGTTAAATGGAGCCGGAGCGCGTGGTTGTCGAGGTCGTCGCAAATCGGGTGCATCACTGCGCCGGCAATTCCGGTGATGAGCATGGCAACCACCGCGCGGGAAGCCGGCTTTGGTGAGTTTCCTATAAAGGTGTTTTCCAACTTTGCCATAACGTCGACAAAGGGGGGCTCCTCTCGGAATAATTTAAGGAAATGGGGGTCTTGTTGCAGTCTGCCTGCTATTGTTCTGTTTTCAACAGCCAGATTGATTATCTGGTTTAAAAGTACTTCCCTGCGTTTCGCCAGGGTGGCTTCTTGCAAGGCGATAGACGTCATTATGGCTAACGCCATATTGATTTGTTCACCTACTGCATAAACAATATCTTCTTTCGCTTTATATTGGTGATAAATCGCCGCTTTGGAAACGCCTACTGCATCGGCAATCATTTGTAAGGACGTGCTCCCCACTCCATGTTCCGAAAACAAATTTCGTGCTGCATCAAGAATTCGCAGCTGTGAGGACGTGAGATCTTTTGATGGAAGCGATTGAGCCATAAACCCTTCAGATATACTAAGTACTTAGCCGATAAAACACTAATAATAAAAGCAAAAGTATCACAGACCAAGATATCATAGTTAGTTTTAACCAGCGAGGCGCAATTCGGACTTCCATAAAATAGCGAATCACCATTTGTGCTTTAATAATCGCTATCACCAATACACTTATGGTGATCCAGATGTTCATCTGAAACGCAACGTCGCTGCTCTGGCTAATGTACCAGGATAGAACGGTGGAAAGCGTTAATAGTGCCCAGACTAATGTTAAAGGATTTTTTATATACCGGATCATATAGTTCTATCCTTTATCTCATCAAATACAGTAATGCGTACAACACTAGCCACAGCAGATCCACCATATGCCAATAGGTGGATCCGGTTTCCACGAACGTGACATTCGCTTGATGTGATGGACGGAATTCCCGCATTACAAACATCAAAATGATTAATCCCAAAATCACATGGCACAGATGAAGCCCGGTCATAAGGTAATAAAACATGAAGAAAAGGTTTTCACCGGGCGTCATCCCTGAACTGATCTTGGGTATCCACTCAATAATCTTCAGGCAGGGAAAGATCAATCCAAACAACAACGCGATTCCCATCAATTTGAACGCTTCACTATTGTTGTTCTTGCGAGCAGCTTCGGTGCTCAGCGCCACGAACAAAGAACTGGTTAGAAGAATAACCGTATTTATAACGCCTATTTCCTGGCTTAAATATTGCTGATTCTGCAGGAAAAGAGCCGGTTCCTGGCCTCTGTAGTACATGTATACGACAAAATAGACACCGAAAATCAGAAGGTCGCCGACAATAAAAAACCACATGCTGGATTCACCCGGCAAATGGGGTTTGCTGTCGTTAAAGGTCAATACCGGAGCGTTGCTCATGCCGTTGCTCCAGTCGCCGGCCCGGAGGATGCAATATCTGCATTCCCAAGTTCGCTGTCCGGTTGATTCTTAATGGCCAGGAATATTTGATAGTAGATAATTATTTGCCACGGAACATACAGCACCATGTTAAACCAGAAAGCCATTACCCCATCCCACGCAAAAGGGCCGGTTTTGGCGATCCAAACGGTAGCGGCAAACAATTCAGTCATGTATTGCCATACCGTATAGTAACCAAGCCACTTGGGAAGAATTCGGTTTTTATCGAGTATGATGGCAAGACCCAGCATCGACCACATGATACAAAAGCAGCCCAACGAACCGATAAACGACAGATAGCCAAAGTCATATAGCATAGCCAGAATTTTGGGATCGTAATCCGGCCTGAATGCACCCAATCCAAAACAAAACATCGGGAACAAACACCCTACTATACAGCCAGCAACCGACCCCATAATAAAAGCGATCCGAAATGCCGGGCTGACTGACATACGTCGCATCTGAATGGCGTAACAGGCGTTGGCTACCGCGGCCAGCCCGATAGAAAGAATCAGCAGCGTCGTAGCGATCAGTAAATTCTGTGACTGCATGAATTCGACAATCTGAGCGAGCTCGTTGTTTGGCGAGCGCGGCGGCATCATCCAGCTTAAGGGCACAAATATGATGCCGAACAAGGTGTAAAAAAACGGTACCGTCCAGAAACAGATCCATTGGTCTAACTTCTTGTTGCGGTACCATTTTAGCTTGTTCGGTACCACGCTATTCAATTGCTCGGTCGTTGGGACGTCGGCTGTTATGGGGGCGCTCATGCAGCAACGCCCTCTTCCGCGACATCGCGATTGAAAATATTCAGAATCACAAAAAACATAACGGCTACGTAGATTGCAAATGTTACCAGGCGCAAGGTAAAGGAGAGACTGCCATCCCATGCGAAGGGGCCAACTTTACTGACTATGGCGAAGGCACCCGGAACCATTAGCAGGGCTGTAATGACATTGAAATGTGCAACCCAGCGTGGGAATACCGGCGTAGGGTTGGCGTCCAGGTAAATGCTTAAAGCCAAACACAGGTTTTGCACCACCAGAAGTCCCACCGGCGTGATAAAAAAGAACCAGGCCATGTCGTTCAACAAGCTGATTAACTGAGGGTCCCGATCAGGTCTGAATACCGCCATGGCCCAACAATAGTCTGCCAGAATAAATGCGGTAAGACCGACCGCGGCTGAAATGAGATAAGAGTAGGCGAAAATAGGGCTGGAATTGATAACCCGTAACATCTGCACAACGATGATGGCAAAAAAAGGCACTAACGTTGCGCAGATGATATTACAAAAAATAGCGACGCCACGTATGGACGCCACGTTACTTTTGAAAAACGCAGCGACCTCCTCTGGCGTCATGGTTGGGGACAATGGAGGGTTGAATCCGGGGAACATGAAAAATGCGGCAAGGAAAAATGCCCCAGCAAAAGGCGTGCTCCACAATAAAATTGCCTGACCCTGTCTACTCATATCACTCTGCCATTTTTGTTATTTTTTGATTGCGATTATTATTCAGGTATTCCATGCTAGCCGATCGGCTAGTACCATGCAATTAATTCAGGCGAAGTAATGTTATCGGCTGAGTGTTGTTAGCTTAATTTAGCTAATAATTTAGAAAATAAGTCGGTTGTTTCATATCTTTTCTAAGTTTATTTGGTGTCTTGCTTGTATATGAAATTCTGCATATTGAATATCGGAGCGCGGCGTTCATTATATAAAATAATTTCCGGTGCCTTTAGACAAAAAATTGCGGTTTCAGACAAATTGTAGCGGTAATAGACAAAAATACACCACTGCAGTATTGCGTGCGCGACCGAACAGGTTAGATTGAAATAGCCTTTTAAAATTAACATCTAAGCAGTAGGAATTCCGCTTGATAAGTTTAGGTGTTTCATAAAAAAATAATAAGTAGGTATAAAATGTCTTATGAAATCGCATCTTCTGTGGGCCAAGCTAAATCAACGTCGATTCTTCGCTGTTGTTTGCTGCTGGGACTGATTTTCATCGCCAGACCAACTTATGCATCCTTTACTGACAGCATCACGATTGGCAACCCGAAAGCCCTTTCACTCGGACATGCGGTAACGGCAGATCCACCGGATATCGATTCTATCCATTTTAACCCGGCTGGCTTAGCGCGCCTCAAAGGTCGGCAAATGTATGTAAAAGGCATTGTCGGCGTGTTTTCTACAGAGATGGAATTCGGCGAATACGGAGAATATACGCAGGGTGTGCATGACAACTACCGTGAGCAATATAAAGAATATGAAGATGGCAACGGCAACCTGACTCACAACAGAAGCCCTTGGGAAGTTTACGCGTATGATGAGGCTTTGAATTCGAAAAGTGAGTCCGAGGGTGGTCCCACCATTATGCTTCCGGGGGGAATGGTAGATTTACCTATTGGTGCCGGCGGCTCAGGCGGCGCCTCTTATAATCCTCCAGGCAGCCGGTTTACCTTCGGTACCAATGTGTATGCGCCGCTGATGAACGGTTTCAGCCGCTCGGAAACGGATACCGGGCGATTTGCACAGGAACGGGTGGCGTTTACTGTCATTACCTATTTCTCGCCTACGGTCGCCTTTGAAATTTCAGATACGCTCTCTGTGGGCGCCTCCGTAAATTTCAATTATGCGGGAATGGGTATGGAATTACCGATTAGAGAGCCTCATATTGCGATCTTTTTTCTAGGCTCCCCCTTTATTCAGAAAAATTTCTGCAATGAAGATGGCACAGTGAACGAAAGCAACTCCCTGACGGGAACAGCCATTGATCTTTGTACTGAAGTACCGCCCTATTCGCAATACGCAGACCTAAATTTTGAAGTGGATAACAATCTGGTTCTTGGTTACAACATGGGTATGTTATGGCAACCGGCTCCCTGGTTGACGTTAGGCTTGTCTTATAATTCCGCTATCGATGTGGAAATGGACGGTGAATTCAACTGGCCTGTAAACGACCCTTTCAAAACCTTTCTGGTGAATTTTCAAAGCAGCCCCGGTTGGAATGAAATCGTTAACGGGTTAGGTGCGCTGGGTATTCAGCTGCCAACAGCGCAGCAGATAGCTGATCAATCCACAGGGCCGCTCACCGTGTCCTATGAAGTGCCGCAGCGATGGAATGTGGGCTTAAGTCTTCAGATTACTCCCCGCTGGAAATACAATTTGGACTATCGTTGGACCGAATGGTCTGCTTTTAGTGATATTGATCTTGATTTTGGTGTGGATGTGCCCTTATTGATGTGGGGGGCTCTGGCTGACCAGGTTGGTACCGGTGGCCGAAACGGGATTAGCCCGAATAAGGTTGCCTATAAACTGGGTCTGCAGGATGTCGGTTACTGGGGCATGGGCACCGAGTACCAATACAGCGACCGCCTGGTGCTGCGCGCCGGTTTTGAAGATCGCCCGTCCGCTGTACCGGAAACCGCGCCCAATGCCTTTATACCGATGAACGATGCTAAATTGATTTCAGTTGGATTTGGATATGATCTAGAGGAGCAACGGCATATCGATTTTGCTTTTGGGTATTTATTGTCTGAAACGCATTTCCCGCCGTGTTCCGCGCCGCTTGGGAATGCCTGTAACCCAAACGATGTTGTGTACCCGGTTTACATGGGGCAGGATATTAAAACCAAAGTAGAGGCAATGCTATTTGAGCTGAGTTTCCAGCAGCACTTCTAAAAAACTAAGTCGGTTACCTTTTACAATCAAGGTAGGGAGTCCAGTAGTTTGAAAGAGGTTAGTTCAATGGGCGCGGAAACCTTTGAGCCCCGCGAAAGTTCGCCAAAATGGTTTCTGGATAATCTGAACCATCCGGGTCGATCGATCGTTACCCGAGTAGCCGGCAAGTCGATTCATATGCTTGCGTGGAATTGGGAACGTACAGAGTTACCTACGCTGATGTTGGTACACGGTTATGGTGCGCATGCCCATTGGTGGAGTTTCTTGGCGCCGTTTTTTGCTGATCATTATCGTGTTGTAGCGATTGATTTGCCTGGGATGGGTGATAGCGATCCTCCCCCTGAGTACAACCAGTCGTGTTTCTCCCGCGCCATTGTGGGGTGTATTGAGCGCAATCAATTGCAACCGGTCACTGTGGTCGGTCACAGCTATGGCGGTGCCCAGGCGATTCGGGCAATGGGTGAAGCACCGCATCTATTCCGTCACGGTATCGTGGTGGATTCCAATGTGCGATTGCCACCGGAACCCCTGATCCGGAAGTTGCAGCCCAAGAGTGCCCATAAACTCAGCCCCTCTCGTGCTGAATGCGCCGCCCGCTTCCGGCTTATGCCGCCACGGCCGGACTACATTGATGCCCTGGTCTACTATATTGGTTACCACTCCTGTACCGGAGACGACCGGGGATGGCATTGGAAAGCGGATGCTGCCTGCATCAACTCAGGCGAGATAGAATATCCGGAAATTCTGGAGGCTGTCAGCACTAAAGTGGATATGATCTATGGCGAGAATAGCTTCCTGAATGTTGAGAATAAACCAGTGAGGGTGCTCAGCCATTTTCCAAATGGCGGTAAACTGCTGATTGTTCCCGGGGCGGGACACCATATTATGGCGGAATACCCATTGGAGCTGGTTGCTGCGATCAAAGCGTTGTTGAACGATTCATCCCAACCCGACCCGCAATAGTCCCGACAACGTTTTCTGGGTTGCTATATCCGTGTCGTTCCGGGCACGGTTTACCTGCCTGCCTCACCTAATTCATTTTCTTTGCAAATTCTAAAATCAGGACTATTGACTTTGGCGACCATCCAATTAATATGAACCACACAGTTTCATATCTTTAGATTCAATGCCACGAATGGATATGACCAATAGCAGCAATTGCTGAGATTTGACTGCCCGATTCCCGGCAATGAGCCCTGAAAAGCCAATACAATAAAATGAGAGGGACACATGACCAATTTTGAAACCGTTGATTTCTATACCGACCCCGCACTGGTAGAGAACCCCTACCCCTATTTTGAATACCTGCGCAGCAAAGGCCCGATCGCTCAACTTCCCCGAGAGAACGTTCTCGCGGTCACCGGATATGCAGAGGCATTGGCAATTATCAATGATGCCAAGACGTTTTCTTCTGCCAATGCGGCGACGGGCCCCAACCCAGACCTGCCTTTTGAACCGGAAGGTGACGATATCACCGAGCAATTGGAGGCCCATCGCGATGAATTGATTGCCACCGGGCTGGTGGTTTGTAAAGACGGTAAGGAGCACGCTAATCACCGTTCCCTGATGATGGGGTTGTTTTCCCCCACCCGTTTGAAAGCCAATGAAGAGTATATGTGGGATCTTACGGATAAACTGATCAATGATTTTGCTGACAAAGGGCATTGCGATCTTATTGCTGAATACGCTACGCCTTTTGCTACCCTGGTTATTGCGGATTTGTTGGGTATACCGGAAAATGACCGCATTGCATTCTGTGAAAAGTTGGGACCACCGCCCGGAACCGTCGGCGAAGAAGTCAGCTACGAAGATTCCCAGGTGCTGGGCATGAGCTTCCTGTTTGAATATTTTGGTGAATATCTTGCGGAGCGGCGTGATTCACCAAAAGACGATATACTGAGCAAGTTCGCTCATGACAAGTTTCCGGACGGCAGCACGCCCGAGGTTTTCGATCTGGTGTGGATTTCGGCCTTTTTGTTTGGTGCCGGCCAGGATACCACCGCGCGCTTACTGGGAGCCTCGTTACGGGTTCTATGTGAAAACCCGGAACTACAGACCCAGATCAGGAATGACCGTTCTTTGATTCCGGCATTCATTGAAGAAGTGGTTCGTTACGAAGGGCCGGTCAAATGCGCCCACCGTCTAGCGGTCAAAACCACGACTGTAGCCGGTGTTGAAATCAAAGCCGGAACTCATGTTGCTTTGCTGTATGGTGCTTGTAATCGTGACCCTCGGGAATTTGAGGCACCCACTGAACTGCGCTTGGATCGCCCCAATGCGCGTAAGCATCTTGGCTTTGGGCGTGGTGTACACACCTGTGCCGGTATGCCTTTAGCGAAGGCCGAGGTCACCGCGAGTCTGAATCGTATTCTTGACCGTATGATGGATATAAAACTGTCTGAAGAACACCATGGCAAACCCGGTGAGCAACGTTTTACATACGAGGGGATATACACTCTTCGTGCATTGAAAAACCTTTATATTGAATTCACACCCGTTCGTTAAGAGACTATATTGATGCCCCAGATAAATGTAACCACCCGCAGCGGTGAAATAGAAGTAGTAGAAGCGGAAGTAAATCAAACCTTGATGGAAATTATCCGTGATAACGGAATTGAAGGCATGGATGCGATTTGCGGTGGTTGTTGTTCCTGTGCTACTTGTCATATTTATATTGATCCCAAGTTTAACGATCAGCTTCCGCCAGTCAGCGAAGACGAAGATATGTTGTTGGATGGGTCACTTCACCGTAAACCGGAAGTGTCGCGTCTTTCTTGTCAGATCAGAATGTCAGAGGCGTTAGACGGGCTGGCGTTGGAAATAGCACCGGAAGACTGAAGGGTACATAATCAATTTTCAGCGAACATGTAATACGGCGTACAGGGGTACCTGTACGCCGCTTTTGCAATACAGAAATTTGAAGCAGGTATTTGCTTTTCATGACGCAAAGTAAAATTTTTCGCGCCGACTATTCTACGGCCAAAGATGCCCGCATTCAGCAGACACGAGTTGCGTTGCGAAAAGCGTTGTTGCAACTGCTGGATGAAAAATCGCTGGAGCAAATCACCGTTCGGGAAATCGCGGCTGTCGCTTCGGTGGGGTACACCACTTTTTTTCGTCATTATCCCGGCAAAGAAGAATTGCTTAACGAAATTGCTGCGGCTGAAATAAAGCAGTTGATTGAGCTGGCCATACCCGTACTTGGCCCTATCGATTCGGGCAAAGCGGCATTGACCATGTGTAGTTATGTTGCTGAGCATAAAGCCTTGTGGTCCACCTTGTTGACCGGTGGCGCGGCTAATGTATTACGTGAAGAATTTATCAAGCTGTCTTTACAGGTTGCCGCTTCCTGGGAAGGTGCTGATGACGAGTTGCCAGCAGAAGTCGGCGTTATTCTGGTAACCAGCGGTACCATCGAACTGTTAGCTTGGTGGCTCAAGCAAAAGAATCCGATTTCCGTGGAAAAATTGGCAGTTATTTACGATCGCACTATCGTTTCACCGGTTATCAGGCCGCAATGGAGTTAACTTCGAATAACGTTCGTTACTTACCTACAATTCGGCTACATTGTAAAGTCCCTTCCGCAATACATCCTGCTTTTCGTCGTCCATTAAAAATGCGTTAACAAACAAACGCTTTGTATAGCCTTTAAAAAGCTCAAAGATTGGACGACCTGACTAATTCTTTAGTTTGTCCGGTCTTGTCAGACAATTTATATAGCCTGCGGAAGCATTTTATAACAATATTTTATCGGATAGATTGTTACTATCTATGGGTTGCACATGTCATCGAAAATTCAGGTGCTCGTGCAGCCTGGCACAATAATAATCATTCAAAATAACAATTATAAAGTCAGACTAAATATGATCTATGGAAAAGTCAGGGTACTACGTAACTCGCACAGGGCCTTTAAGTGCATCCCTTGGTTGTTAATTTTGTTCGCATCTACATCTACCTACGCTGCATTTACTGATAGTTTGACTGTAGGTAACGCGAAGGCGCTTGGGCTGGGCCATGCGGTCACCGCCGACCCGCCAGGCATCGACTCCATCCATTTTAATCCAGCAGGCCTGACCCGGCTCAAAGGTCGCCAGATGCATATCAAGGGCGTCTATGGGCTTTTCGAGACGAACTATGATCTGGGCGGATACGGCGAATACCAACAGGGCTTAATCGACGAATTGCTGGAATATCAATATCCCGGTTCGAATGGTGTTATTCCACCAGAAGCCGAAGCGTATTTCTATGACGAAGCACTCAATTCAAAAAGTTCTGTTGAAGGTCCCACCGTTATGCTGCCGGGGGGAATGATCGATATACCGTTTGCCGGGGGAGTGATGGGTGGTGCGTCCTATTCTCCACCGGGTAGTAACATGACATTCGCCACTAACGTATATGCGCCGATGATGAGCGGCTATAATCGTGCAGAAGATGATCCCGGCCGCTTTTTTCAGGAACGCGGCGCATTTACGCTACTCACCTATTTCTCCCCTTCTGTTGGTATAGAGATATCAGACGAACTTCAGGTGGGCTTTGCTCTCAACTTCAGCTACGCCGGTATGGGACTTGAATTACCAGCACGCGAACCGCATCTTCTTTTGTGGCAATACGGACACCCCTGGTTCCAAGACAATTTCTGTAATGACGACGGCACGCCAACGGGTACTCCCGATCTCAATCTTTGCCATATTGTCAGCCCGTACATAAGCTACGGTGATCTGCGGATTGAAGCCGATCAGGCGCTCGTAATGAGTTATAACTTTGGCTTGTTGTGGAGCCCGGAGCCGTGGATAACATTTGGCTTGTCTTATAATTCCGCGGTGAAGAATGACCTTGATGGCGATTGGGAATTCCCCATCGACCCGTTTTTTAACCAAGTCTTGCTGGATAATATGAACGGCAGCTTATGGCCCTCATTCCAGGCGTTAACGGGTGCACTGGGGTTGCCGCTGCCGGGAGTGGCGGAGACCGAGGCTCAAGGCAAAGGTGGAAAGGTCAATGTGCAATATGAACTCCCTCAACACGCCAGTGCCGGGATCAGTATTCAGATTACACCCAAGTGGAAATATAACTTTGACGTGAAGTGGACAGAGTGGTCGGTGTTCAGCGATATCCAGATTAATTTTGACCGGGATATTGCGTTTTTAATGCTCGGCAGTATTGCTGATAAGCTGTTATATCGAGGCCAAAATGGAATCGAACCGAATGGCGTACGTTATCAGCTTAACCTGCAGGATGTTACCTATTGGGGAATGGGTACGGAATACCAGTACAATGACAAGCTGGCGTTCAGGCTGGGATATGAAAATCGCCCATCTGCGGTACCTTCAGAGACACCCAACGCGTTTATCCCTATTAACGACGGTATCCTTTATTCAGTGGGAATTGCCTATGAATTCGAAAGCGAAAACACGCTGGATTTTTCCATCGGCTATATGAATTCCAAATCCCACTACCCGCCCTGCTCGGCCGATTTGGGCAATGGATGTAATCCGAATAACGTCGCCTATGGTCCTTACCAAGGCCAGGACCTGCGCTCGGAGGTATCATTCCTACTCTTTGAAGTTTTATACAGTCGGTACTTTTGATAGCATCTAGAGCTGATTTTTTTGCGGAGTTAGAAATGGATATTATCCACCGACCCTTGTTCGCACCTGACCTACTGGTAAATGCGCTTGGCCAAGATCCTGGTCGACCATTGCTGAATATTCTGGGCGGTGCGATGCTTTCCGTGGGAGAGGTTCGTGACTCAACCAGTCAATTTTGTCAGGCTTTACGTAGTCTGGGTCTAACCAAAGGTTGGCGTATCGGTTTGTTGTCCTCTAACCGGCCTGAAGTTTTAATATTGGCCAACGCGGTGCAAATCAGTGCAGCCATTTATGTCCCCATGCATCCTCTGGCTGGATTTAATGACCACCTTCATGTTGTTACCGATGCCGATATCGATGTATTGGTATTTGACGCGGAACACTATTCGGAGCGCGCGGCTGCTTTAGCGGAACACGTTCCTGACCTGCAACTGCTCGCTTTCGGCAAATCGGATTTGGCCGACGATCTGACTCTGATTGCGCGACAATTCAGTCCTGTGCCATTGATTGCCCCACAGCTGGATGGGGATGATATTTTGAGGCTAGGTTATTCAGGAGGTACCACCGGCAAACCAAAAGCACTGGCCAGTGTTCAGCGCACAGGTATGGCAACCATATCCATTATGATGGCGGAATGGGAATGGCCTGCTTCATTGCGATTCTTGTCCTGCACGCCTCTCAGTCATGCCGGTGCGGCGATGTTTTTGCCGACGTTATTGAAAGGTGGCACCATGTTGGTGTTACCTTCATTCGATCCGGCGCAGGTATTACAGACCATCCAGGATTAAAAAATCAACTGCATTTTGTTGGTGCCGACGATGATCTACGCTCTTCTGGATCATCCCCGGTTTGATGAATTTGACCTATCCAGTCTGGAAACGGTTTTCTATGGCGCATCGGCGATTTCTCCTGCCAGATTGAAAGAGGCTATTGAACGGATTGGTCCGGTGTTTATGCAGTTCTATGGGCAGGCGGAAGCCCCCATGGCGGTGACTGTTTTACGCAAGCATGAGCACGACATTTCCAATCCTCAGCGGTTGGCCAGTTGCGGCCGACCGGTGCCCTGGTTGCACGTGGAATTGCTGGATGCAGATAATCAACCGGTTGCCGAGGGTGAGCCCGGAGAGATATGTGTACGTGGCCCTCTGGTAATGAACGGCTACCGTGATAATCCGGGTTTGACCGCCGAAACGTTTTCCGGTGACTGGTTGCATAGTGGCGATATAGCGATTCGGGATGCAGACGGTTTCTTACGCATTATAGACCGTACCAAGGATATGATCGTAACCGGCGGCTTCAACGTTTATCCTCGGGAAGTGGAAGATATCCTCGCGGAACATGCGGCGGTGTCGCAAGTAGCTGTGATTGGCGTGCCCCACGAAAAATGGGGCGAAGCGATCACTGCGTTGATCGTGCTGCGGGAAGGTGAGACAGCTGAACCGGAGGATTTAATTCAGCGGGTAGCTGACCGTAAGGGTTCTTTTCAGGCCCCCAAAACAATCGTGTTTATTGAGTCTATGCCGCTAACTCCGGTAGGGAAACCGGATAAAAAAGTGCTGCGTGAACGTTATCGTTTATAACAATCTTCGATCATAACTATTAACGAGAGTGACGCTCGTCCAGTGCCGCACGAATATCTAATTCCAGGAAGGCTGAACCAAATCGTTTAGACAAATTTTGGCAAATTACCGGTAGCTGATAATTGTCTTCGGCACCAGTGGTTACCCAAATCGCCAGACCGTATGCAGGAGAGCAGCGGAAACGCCACCAGGCCTCTTCACTGTCCGGCCGATCGGCTTCTGGTAAGTCCAAAGCATCCAGGTAAATGGCGATCAGGTCTTTTGCATGAGTTCGCCGATCTTCTTCACTGAGCGCGCTGATAATAAAATACCCCACGTCAAACGACCAATGCCCGCGACGAACAACCCCCCAATCATAAAAGCCCAGCGTCCCATCCGGCAGCAAATAGGTGTTTCCCACGTGTGCGTCGCCATGCAACAACGTCATTGGCCCTTCGTTTACGCTGCCCAGATAGTCTGTCCAGGCGTCGACCATCATGTTTGGCCCCTGCGCGATGATGGGGTCTGGAATATAGTCCAGTAACCGTGAGGTACCCCGTTTACAGCCGTATTTCAGTAAAAATTGGAACGTAGGTGAGGCTTTCCAGGGGTTGACCCAGCTTAGTTGCGGGTGGGATTTGTGATCATAGTTCCAAAAGCGACTGTGTAATCCAGCCAGTTCCCGAAGCCCGTTTGCAACAGCTTCAAAGCTTAAGGGTGTGGTTGCATCATTGAGCACAGCGCCACGCTCACTTACATCTTCCATCACTATTAAGTCATTTAGTCGCCATTGATCCACTGCTCCATAATAGAATGTGGGGTGCTCTATATTGAGAGCGACTTTGGATTCATAAAGCCTGCCTTCAATAAATGCGTTGCCGGTCATAGCGTGCAGAAATCGCCGCAGCCAATTGCCTTTGCTCTTTGCGAAAACCGTTTTCGGCCCCGCCCCTTGGGAGTAAGTTAAAGCGAAGCGCGCCCGGCTGCTTGTGCCATCGGAACGATAAACCAGATCGACACTAGAAACGTGTGTACCGGGATGGTGTCGCTGAATCGCTTTATTCATCCATTCCGTTGTCACTTTCCAGTCGGTGGGTATGGGGGAGCGCTTAAACAGGTCTTTTACATTCATATTCTTATCCGGTGAATGAAGTTTTATTATGATTCACCTGTATCTTATGAGCCATCTGTATCATAAGATAGTGCTTAACCTTGAATGTTAAGCCGCCTGCGGGGCAGATCAAAAATGATGGCGCTTGGAGGCAAATAAAAGTCGGGTTTTGCACGCACGCATTGAGTAAGGTGGCAAGATGGAGAGGAATTCGACAAAGCCAATGCCAGGAAAACCGGCCGATTCAAGGTCAACAAAATCGCGTGCGGCGCTTCGGGCAGCACTGCTTGTAATGCTTCGGCAAAAACCCTTAGCTGATATTACGGTTCGTGATTTAACCTTCAAAGCGGATATCGGGTATGCAACTTTTTTCAGACATTACCCGAATTTGGAATCACTGCTGGAGGATGTAGCGAAAGAACAAATTGATCAGGTGATCGGAGCCGTGCTACCCGTGATGGGTACCGCAAACGCATTGGATGCGTGCAAGGCCCTTTGCGCAGTGGTTGGAGCGCATCGAGCTGTGTGGGTAACGTTGCTGACAGGCGGCGCATTTGATGCAGTCAAGCAAGAGCTTTTGTTGTTGTCCCGCGAGTATGCGGCAATGCAAACCGGGCTAACCTCCTGGTTGCCTCCGGACTTGGGCGTCAGTTTATCGGTGAGTTGCACCTTGGAGCTATTGGTGTGGTGGTTGACCAGCCCAAATCCGGACTCGTCCGATAACATAGGCCAACTACTGCATAAGGTGATTCACGAGCGGTTGTTAATAAGTGAAACTTTTAATTGAATTGGGAATATGGATTTCCCGCTTATTGGATAGTGGCCGGTGATAGGAAGGATCGTCTGTGTTGCGGCCGGGCGTGCCGTTTTTATTAAGGTCAGCGAGGTTTGCGAAGGGGATGTCCATGGAGGGGATGCTACCGGACCACTCTATCGAATTAGTACGACACGCGATTTTCCATTGGCGATCCCTTCTTTCCAGGCGATCGATATAACGCCCGCCCGCTGCCCAGTTGCTGTGATCGCGATTGCGCCCCAGAAATAGGTAGTAAGTTTCTGTATGCGCGGTATTTCCGTCGATATCGCAACTGAAATTGCTCAGATTATGTTGCGTCGCCACTTGCCCCTCTTCGTGAAGGACTTTTGCCCATTCATAGAGTGCAGCCGGGTCGCCCACAAACACGCCTGCCGAAATGATGGCATCTGTGTGAAATGCGGATAGAAAAATTCCGCGATCGAAGCGATCTATGCCACGACTGAAGCGCACCAAACAATCGTAAATATCTTGTCTGTCCAAAAGTAATTGCAACTGTTCATTCATGACTGAATCTCGTCTATTCAATAGGCGTCCATATTGGTGCCCCACGGCTCTTTCGCAGTGATGGAATCACCTTGCCATCGATATCCACTACGCCGTATTGGTTTGCTAATTCAGCAGTAATAAATGTGCCCCCCGAACGTTTTACCAGCGCAGAATCCTGAGCCAGCGCGGCGATCACCCTACCGGCGAATTCAGTAGAACAGGCTTCTTCGGGCCGTGTCGCAGCACTGCCTTTTAGCTCGGGATTAGTCGCCAGATTTATTTTGGCCCGCTCGGTCAGGGTTAGCCCCTGCCATAAAGCGATAGACGTTACCTGATGTGGCTTGAGCTCGATTGCCATATCCCGTGCCATACGATCAACTGCTGATTTACTGGTGCCGAACACCACGCCATAGGTATAGGCAACACCGGTATAGCCAGAGATGGCAACAATCAAACCTGATTTCTTCGGCACCATGATGTTGGCAGCATGCCAGGCTGAAACAAAATTCGAGCGCACGCCGACCTCCATCATATTCCAGTTGGACAGAGGCTTTTCCCAGAAACCTTCTGGGTTAATCAGGTCATCGGACAAGGCAAAGGCGTTATTGACCAGAATATCCAGTGCGCCCTGCTCTTGGCGTACTTTCTCAAATAGCGCCGCAACCTGCTCATCGCAGCCGTGATCTACTTGTACCGCAACGCCTTTTCCGCCGCGCCTATTACACGCTTCCGCCGTTTCCCCTATGGTTCCAGGTAAAGGGCTGGCGCCTTCCGTCAGCGTTCTACCGGTAACGTACACGGTCGCGCCTTCGGCTGCTAGCGCCAGAGCAATTCCTTTACCAATACCCCGGCTGGCCCCGGTTACTACGGCGACCTTCCCCGATAATGCTTTCACTCTCTAATACCAAAAAACGCGTAACTGAAGTCGTTAGCGCACGCACCTGTATAATGCTCTGAACTGAATGGCTGGCCCATTAAGCCCTGCTCCCAATTCGCCGAAATACCAAAGTTCTGACACCAGTCGTACAGCATGGTGCGTGTGCTGATTCGCCATTCACCTTCGCGTTTTTCCATTTGATCCAGATAGCGTCCACCAATGGTTATATCGTGGTGCGCTTCACCCGTATTAACCCGGTGATAGGAGGTTACATAGGTTTCGCATTGGGCGACATTACCTGCCAACTTAATATAAATTTGGCTTAGCTTATGTTGAGTGAGCAGTACCGCTGCTGAGCCGGGAACGACCCAATCAAGGTACTGCGAAAAATTGCCTTTAAATATTCCGAAGTCGGTCATCGCATTCGCCCAGAAGGCGGCTGTGATTAATTGAGCATCGCGCCGGTCTTCTCCGCGGGCCAGTCCCATTATGCAATTACGTATTTTTTCACGGTCTATCAGATCCGCCAATTCATCCGAATCGGTCGTCATAGCAGCGTTTCCCCTGATGAAATTCTCCGGGTCAGTGTAGTGAATCAGTGAACCTTCGGTTAGTCGTTAAACGAAACGAATGTGGCATTTTACGCTGATGGAATAGCGGGTGTTTCGGTTCAGTGCTGTTTCCTGAACTGCTGGGGAGTAAGACCGGTCCATTGTTTAAATGCTCGTCCGAAACTGGTTCTTTCGGCGTAGCCGAGCAGGTCAGCGATTTCAGCGATGGAAAGGTCTGAATGACGTAGCTTGCTTTTGGCTCGCTGTAAACGGTGGCGAGCCAGCAAATCTGAATAGGTCACGTTCATGGATTTCAAGCGCATTTGCAAAATGCGGGGGGAAAGGCCGAGCTGGTTTGCACAGGCATCGATAGTAACCTCATTGCACAGCAGGCCGGCACTGATAAATTCATTCACTTTATTCAGCAGTCCAGGCTTTTTACAATGCTTAAGACGTTCCAGATAACCTTTTAGCAAATGGTATAGCGGATTATTGGTATTGATAGACGGTTGATAAAGCAGAGCCGTTGGGAACGCAATACAAGATCGTTCCCGACTGGCGCGTACCGGACAGGCTATGGCCTTTTCAATGTCGTTGCCTGCTTTTTGGTAACTGCTTACCGATACATTAACGTAATCCGGCACAAAATCCTTACCCGCCAATGAGCGCAAGAGATTGAGGTTCAGTAGTAATCCCTGTCCATCCGCCTGGTCGTTCAGGCCGAAATCCGAATGCTCTGTCCAGCGCAGTTCCGATGTGGATACGCCTTCAACCAGCTCAAGCACGCTTTCGGGTGAATGGACGACCGGTAAAAACTCGATTAAATCAACCAGGCCCTGATGAACTGTTGGCGCAGACTTGGATAAAACCGACACACAGCCATAAATTTCTGCATCTTGTATTGACGCTAGATGTAGACCAAACAAAGGATCATTTAATCGGGAGGAACAATACTCCAGCATATCAACGAAAGGCTGACAATCGATAAACCGGTTATCGGTTGTCAGTATTTCGGGATTAATGCTGTGACGTTCCAGAATATCGCGATAATTACCACCTAAGCGGCTTACGAGCTCCGGGAAACGGTATAGGTTCACTGCACTCACTTGACTGCGGTCCGGTAGTGAGTGCAAGGGACGATCCAGACTATAAAAAAAATCAGGGGTGGTGGACTGTTCAGAGGTATTGATTCCGGTATAGGAATTTGTCATAGGAGTGCCACCCCGGAGTGTTGATTTTTAGCAGTAGGCCGGAGAGTTAAACAACCCCCGGCTCGCCTGCCGCTTTCAAACGATGAGTCGCTGCGGCTTTAATTTCTTTTGCTTTTGCTTTTTCATTCCCCGTCATCGCGAAGTCGGATTCCGCAAATGACAGCACTTTGCGTGGTAATTTAAAACTAGCCAGTTTTTGTTTTAAAAATGCGGAAAGTTCCTGTGTATCTATACTGACACCTTCCAGTGCAACGATGCATGAAACCACCATTTCCCCCAGGGTGTCGTGTTCAACGCCGACGGTCTGGGAGCGTTTGATGCCTGGAAATTTGGCAATAATTGAATCGACTTCTTCCGGTGAGACGTTGGCTCCCCCGGTTTTGATAATGTCGTTCAGCCTTCCTTCCCAGAATAAACGCCCATTGGCATCTACATACCCTCCGTCGCCAGTGCAATAATAGCCGTCATCGTCAAAACAGTCTTCCAGTGTCTTGCCGATATAACCGAGCATCAGAGTTGGTCCTTTAATGCAGATTTCACCTCGTTCACCCACTGGTATCAGCGCGAGCGTGTTTGGATCAACGATCTTCAGCAGGTTGCCCGGTAATGGTACACCGGCACTGCCTGCATACTCCTCAGCAGAGGTGTCTGCATCGAAACTGGTGTTGATTGTCATGGTCTCGGTGGTGCCGAACGCCATTGGCAAATCCCAGTCAGTATCGACGGTGGGATGGGCAGTGATTAATTCTCCACGGGTGACGTAACGCAAGCTGCTGAGGTCTGCATCAATGTAACCCGGTACCGCTTGTAATCGTGCCCATTGGTGTGGCCGGCCATTAAGGAATGTGATGCGCTCAGCTTCAATAAGCCTGACGGCCTCCTCTGCATCGAATAACGGTTGCAGTATGGCGGCGCCACCGGTAGAAAGCGCGACTCCCACAATCATGGAAATATTACCCGACCAGAAAAATCCGTTGCCAGTCCAGGCTCGAGCCGGTTCTTTCACGCCCATTACACGGGGCCAGCGCCACCATTGAATGGCAAAGGCTTGCTGTGAATGCAGAATACCCTTGGGTAAGCTGGTGGTACCGGATGAGAAAAAAAGGCCCCCTGCATCACCGGGCGTGACTGACGCAGCGCGGGATTCAACGACCGTGTCCGATACTGTCGAGGCATTGGCTATAAAGTCATTCCAGGACTGAAACGCGTTTACCTCCGGTACAGTCGTGCTGGCATCCGGGATACCGGTCATACCGTCGAGGCGCACAAATTGTTTCAAAAACGGGAATTTGGTGGACTCCAGTTTGCCGGGTGCGCTTTGCTTAATGTTCGGTTCCAGCTCTGTCAGTATCGCAGCAAAGTTTTTCTTCAGTACTTTTTCTTCAAATACGAGTAAGGAAATTGCGGATGCAGAGAGCAGATGTTCAAGTTCGTCAGGAGTAGAAAACGTGCTCAGCGCGACGGACACACCACCGGCTAATGCGATGCCAAAAAGCATTGATAAATATTCCGGCCGGTTGGTCATCAAAATGCCGACCCGGGTATCTTTGCCTACACCTGCAGCGATCAAGGTTTTGGCAACATCCACAGAATGCTTGCGCAGCTCGTTGTAGCTCCATCTCACCACACCCTGCGGGGTGTGAATTACGATGGCTTCTTGGTCTCCGTATCGTTTACAAACTTCGTTAAGATAGCCTGGAATGGTCAACGCACCCATGCCCGCTTCTTCAGCGAGCGGCATACCGCGAACCAGGGAGACCGAGAGGTCTCCCACTATGGCTCTTTTTTTACTCATGAAGGTCACCCTTGCTTTGAAAATTAATAGGGTAATTCCACTTCAGCGATACCCGTTAGAATGACTTCACCCGTTTGGGTGGTTTGCTTCACTTTAATCTGTACCACAGGTGCACCATAAGGTGAAACTTCGATCTTATCGATAATTTCACCGTCCAGGAATGTGACATCGCCTTCAAACGCCGGGCTGCGGAACTGGGATTTGGAATGCCATACAAAGCCGTTGTGTCCGGCCCAATATGAAATGTAATCAACGAACCAAGCGTTCATGGAAGCACCGTAGCCATAGGCACCGCCCATACCGATTTCTTCTGCCTTATCTGAATTTATATGTCCGCTGGAAGGGCCATGGAAAAGACCATCTGCTTGGCGAGGATCTACTTTGCGCGCTTCAAAGTCATAGGACATCTTTTCAGAAAAACCGGCATCATCCGTAGCAGGATCGTGGACACCTTCGGGTACGTTCCAGCGCCATGTTCCCCAGATGTTTTGACGGTGAGCACGACATTCCAGTGCAAAGGTGACGACCGAATGCGGTCCAATCACCCGGCGTGGCAGCGTGTCGCCAACGTTAACGGCTTTGAACTGCGGCGATATACCTTCGCGATTGGAAAGAATCCAATCCATACGCAATTTGTTGATGCCTTCTAAATCCTCGGCGCTCCATTTTTTTGGAGAACGCTTTTCCTTGTCGTACATGCCGCGCTTTTTAGCTTCGTCTACCAGGTAACGAATGGCTGTAGCACGCTCTTTAGCGACCAGTGCGCCATGTTGATTGTGGTGAACGGTGTCACCGCGGGTAAACAGGGTCGGCCCAGCGAATTTGGTGTCCGCTACGTCGTAACCATCAAAGCGACGTTTTTGCGTAAGTTTGTCACCGGGTCGGATCGGCGTTCCGTAAAACCACCACTCCTCACCACCAAAGATCAGGTGAGAACCCGGAATATTTCCAACGCAGGAAGGATGACAACCATGACCATAATCCATGGCCACAGTAAAAGATTGGGGAGCGACAATTCCGCCGAATTTGGATGAGTTGGCAAATTGTTCATCCCAATGCAAAGGATTGGGATAATCCATCGCTTGTACCCAACGGCGGATATCGGTTGCGTTGCAGGGATCCCACATTTCTGCAAAAACGACGTCTTTGCCCACCCATTTATCTAATTCACTTAAATCGAGTTGTACTTCACCTTCATTTTTCGTGGCTGCCGTCATACGAGCGAACTCCGTTTTTTATTGTATCGGAATGCGCCCGGAATTATTGGGACCATACAGGATGGTCCCGTTTTCAATCAGGCGCGTTATTTATTTACATCTACAACCAATCGGCCGCGGATCTTGCCTTCCAGAAGATCGGTGGCAGCCGCGACAGCGTCTGCAAGCCCTACTTCACCAGCTATAACACTTTCCAGCACCGAAACATCAAGGTCTTTGGCCAGACGATCCCATGCTGCCATTCGTCGTGCTTTCGGTGCCATTACGCTATCGACACCCAACAGGGCCACACCACGGAGAATAAACGGCATCACGGTAGCGGGAAAGTCTGCGCCCTGAGCCAGGCCACACGCCGCTACGGCACCGCAGTATTTCGTTTGGGCACAAGCGTTGGCTAAAGTAAAGCTGCCTACTGAATCGATGACCCCTGCCCAACGTTCTTTCTGCATCGGCTTGCCTTTCTCTGACAGGGTAGCTCGATCAACGATGGCAGACGCACCCAGGCTTTTCAGATACGCTTCTTCAGAGGTTTTGCCGGTTGCGGCGACGACGGTGTAACCCGCTTTGGCCAACAACATTACTGCTACACTACCCACACCGCCAGTTGCGCCGGTGACCAGGATTTCGCCTTGATCTGGAGTGATACCGTAATTAACCAAAGCATCTACGCAAAGTGCGGCGGTGTAACCTGCGGTACCGATCGCCATCGCCTGACGGCTGGTAAACGCACTGTTTAAAGGTATCAGCCAATCGCCGTTCAATCGCGCTTTTTGTGCCAAACCGCCCCAATGAGCTTCTCCGACACCCCAGCCATTTAGGACCACGCGATCACCTTCTTTCCAGTCTGGGTGGCTGCTTTCACAAACAACTCCAGCCAGGTCGATACCGGGCACCATCGGGAACTTGCGAACCACGGGTGAACTGCCTGTAATAGCGAGGCCATCTTTGTAGTTCATTGTGGAGCATTCAACCTGTACAGTGACGTTGCCTTCCGGCAACTGTGATTCTTCTATCTGTACAACTTCTACCGTCTGACCTGCGTCGTCTTTGTTAATCTGGATTCCGGAAAACATACTAATCGTCTCTCGCTACTATCTAGGATGAATTGAGATCCTTAGTCTGCTGGTTCAGGTAATACTAGTCAACACTGTTGTCGCATTCTCGCCATTCAGAACCATCTCATCGACAATTCGTGCAATGAACAGGATCATAAGCGGAGTAGTTTACAGTCGTTACGGGGAGATGGTGAGGTGAGTGGTTCAGGTTAAGCTATGAAGGGAAAGATAGCCACCCGAGGGCAGCTATCCATTTAAACAACTTATTGAGTTTTTGCCTTGAGCTTGAAGGCCATAACCGAATCACCCATGGTGGATTGATACATGCTGTGACCACCGGCGGGAATGACAATGAATTGCTCGCCATCCACTTCATAACTGACAGGCACAGAAGTACCCGCTGCCGGCAAATCCCCTTCCCATAACAGCTTACCCGTAGAGAGATCAAATGCCTTCAGGGTGTCATCCAGTGAGTAACCGATGAAAACCAGTCCGCCTGCAGTGACCAGAGGGCCTCCCGCGCCGGGCATACCCAGATCCCAGGGAACCGGCAACGGCGACATTTTATCGACACTACCCAACGGTACTTCCCAGGCAATTTTGTTGGTAGACATATCTACCGCGGTCAATGCAGCCCAGGGCGGCTTGGAGCAAGGTGCACCAAAGATCGAAAGCAGACCTTGCACCTTTGGTACATAAGGCGAACCTTCCACGGGGAAAATCATTTCGGATGTTGCTTCGATCGCCTGACCTTCTTTGAAGACCGCTTTTTCACGAGGCACCATGGTCACAATAGTCGGGATTCGGTTAGACGGTACAATCATCAGGTTGCTTCTCGGATCATAAGCACCGCCACCCCAGTTCGGGCCTCCACCAACGGAGGGGAAAAATATGGTTCCCTGCTCACTGGGGGGAGTGAATACGTCACCGTAGATAAGCCCTTCTGCTTTGCGCTTGCACAACCATTCGTCCAGAAAAGTGAATCCCCATACGTCTTCGGGAGAGAAGCTTAAAGGGTTCAACGCGGGCATACCTACCGGAAAAGGTTGAGTGGGTGACAGGACTTCACCTTTTACTTTTCCGTTCTGAGGAACCGGCCGCTCTTCAATGGGGACGAGTGGCTCGCCGGTTTCACGATTAAAGACAAAAACCAGTCCGGTTTTATTGTTCTGCACCAGTGCGGGGACCATTTTGCCATTGTGGGGGTAGTCAATCAGTAAAGGCTGTGAGGGCGTGTCGTAATCGAACACATTGTGATGCACGAACTGAAAGTGCCAGGCGACCTCACCTGTTTTACCCCGTAACGCAACGATGGAAGACGAGTAGTGATTGTCTCCGGCACGTTCAGCACCATAGAAATCACTGGAAGCACTGGAGGTTGGCAAATAGACCAGATCCAGCTCTTGATCGACTGACATGGATGCCCAGACGTTACCGGCGCCGAAACCTTCTGCCGTGCCTTTAGCCCAGCTTTTGCCTGCAGGATCGGATTTGTCACGGGGCAGCGGGTCGAATTGCCACGCTGGTTTACCGGTGCGGGCGTCATACGCTAATACCCGACCGCTTGGCGCTTCTACCCGCTGGTTGTCGGCAACTGCTGAGCCTACTACCACCACATCGTTAACGATGGCCGGGCGGGAATTGGATACCACTTCACCTGTGAAAATCTCAGGCTTGTCGATGGGCATTTTAACCTGACCACCGTCCCCAAAATCTGCACACTTTTTGCCGGTTTTTGCGTCCAATGCAATTAGCCGATAATCGGCTGTGCCGAGAAATATACGTGACTTACACACTGCGTCATCCGCTGCTTCCGAATCCACCCAGTTACCAACGCCACGGCATTTTTTCATTCCGGTTTCCGGGTCCTTCGGATCGAACACCCAGCGCTCTTCGCCCGTTTTCGGATCGAGCGCAATAACCCGGCGATTGGTACTGCACACCACCAGGTTACCTTCGATCAAACTCGGCTGATCCTGGAAAGAGGTCAGGGAGTTCGGTTTCGGATTTGCCCCGTCACCGGTGTGGTATTCCCAAGCGACTTCCAGGTCTGCTACATTTTTCTTGGTCACTTGCTTGAGTGGAGAATACTTGCTGCCAAGCTGGTGTTGATCCACTACTGAAGTGCTTGAGGCAGGCAATTGAGCCTGTGTTAAAGTCGAAATTGCAAACACTGCTAATAACGATGTTAACTGAAAGCCAAACTGATACTTCGTCTTCATATTTATTGTTTTCCAGGGTAGTGCTAGATAGCTAATATGCGGTTCTTGTTGTTAAGTCGGTTCAGGTGAGTAACCCAGGATGCCCTTGATTTCCAGAAAATCATGGAAACCGAATTCGCCCCATTCACGACCGTTACCACTTTTCTTATAGCCACCGAAAGGGCAATTGAAATCGAATCCGTCATTAACGGATACCCAACCTGCGCGAATCTGGCGTGCAACTGCCCTCGCCTTGTCCAAATCGGCTCCGGCTACGTATCCGGCCAGGCCGTATTCTGTATCATTGGCTATTTCGATGGCTTGCTCTACGCTGTCATAACCTAATATGCAGAGGACTGGGCCGAATATCTCTTCGCGAGCGATGGTCATGTCGTTGGTTACATTGGCAAATACGGTGGGCTTCACATAATACCCGACTTCCAGGTCTTGCGGCCGTCCCGTGCCTCCGGCAACCAAGGTTGCGCCCTCATCGATCCCTTTTTGTATCAAGCCTTGAATCTTTTCGAATTGAACTTTTGACGACACCGGCCCCATTGCCACATCGGTATTTGGATCACCGACCGTGACCTGCGATGCCGCTTCCCGGGCAATATCCATGGCTTCCTGCATGCGCGCGTTTGGCACCAGCATGCGAGAGCCTGCACTGCAGGTTTGGCCCGAGTTGGCCATCATGCCCGCTACGCTGCCTGCAACGTGAGTAGCAAACGCCTCGTCATCCAGAATTATATTAGGGCTTTTCCCACCCAATTCCTGAGTGACGCGTTTGACCGAGTGCGCGGCATTGCGGGCAATTTCAACACCGGCTCTGGTGGAACCGGTGAAGGTAATCATATCGATGTCGGGGTGCCCGGACAGCGCCTCGCCGACCCCGGGTCCATCACCCTGAATGAGATTGAATACACCTGCCGGTACACCTGCAGCGTGCAGAATCTCGGCGAAGATCTGAGCGGTGAATGGCGCAATCTCGGACGGTTTAAGTATCATGGTGCAGCCGGTCGCCAGCGCGGGAAACACTTTGACGGCAATCTGGTTTAACGGCCAGTTCCACGGAGTGATCAGCGCACAAACCCCGATAGGCTCTTTCACTATTAATGTCGCGCCCCGTTGTTCTTCGAACCGGAACTTTTGTAACACATCAATGGCGGTCGATAGGTGTCCCTCACCAAGACCCACCTGAAAGCCATTCGCCAATGAGCTGGGTGCACCCATTTCTTCGGTTAGTGCAGCCGCCAAGTCGCCGGCGCGTTTCTGATATTCCGCCAATATGTTTTGCAAGATCCCTACCCGATCGGCGGTACTGGTTTGCGACCAACTGGCAAAAGCTTTGCGGGCTGCTTTTACCGCAACGTCCACATCGGCTGCGGAACCTAGCGCTATTTTCCCGCATACCGTTTCAGTGGCGGGGTTTTCGACGTCCAGCGTTTTCATTTCGGCTGGATCTGTCCATTTTCCGTCGATATAGAATTTGAGTTGTTCGCGCATATTATTAATCCTTTTTTATGATTATTTGTGCTGCATAAGATATTGCAGTGCGCGGATACCTGATATTAAAAAGCGACTACCAGGATATAGATTCCCTCTGCATCCCGTAAATACTTTGTGCGCTCACAGACAATTCCATGGGCGCATTTTTAATTCCATATCCGCATTCAATTCTACTTATCGAGCAATTGCGGTGACCCCCGACTCATAAAGCGGGCCAGATTACGATGGAAGTTAGTAATCTTCTGCTCCTGATGAGGGTTAGGTAACGCGCCACGGAAACCACGACTGCGCATGCCCTTTTGCACTGCCGCCATATTGGAGAAGTCCTGCGCTAATACTTTGCGCCATTTTTCTTCGGTAGGCTCAGCGTAAACCCATTCTGTCTTGGGTTCCTCTCCTTTTGGATACCGCTCCAGCGCATAAGCTTCGAAAATACACTTGTTGGGGTCGTCTCCATAGGGGCGTGCTCGATAACCCAGCGCAAAAGTCAGTCCGGGGATGAAGGACATATTCGGGAAGATATGCCAAGCCAGTCCGGCTTTGGCCAGCTTTTCAGGATCAATCGTCGGCCAGATCACGCCGCGAGCCGCGTCATCGCGCTTAGCGGACTCATACCAATGCTCATGCACCTCTTCGGGTGGTGTGTCTTCGGGCAACTCGTCAACCAACCGTTGTGCTGCATTGACCAGCGTCGGAGTAGTACTGCCGCGTATGGTTTCCCAAAAGTCCTGCTGCATCTGGGCGATGGTTTTGCGTGCATCAGGCCCCTTACCGGCTCGCGTAACAGTGGTGGTTGCAGCGGACGTGTCATTCGGGTCTTTTGAATCAAATCCGTCATGGCCGTGTAAGCCCTGAGCCTTACTCCAGGCATAAAAATCGCCATAAACGCACAGCTGAGGATGCGTGCCTTCAACGTGATAAGGCTCCATAAAAGCCTCCAGCGCCGTCTTCCAATTGCAATCAAAGACTATCCACTGACGCCAGTGGTAACGCATTTCTTCAAACTCAAACTGATCCAATAGGCCTGCGGCAGGTTCCAGATATTCGCGCAGCGGAACGCAATCAGGGTCCATATTGATCCAGACCCAGCCACCCCAGGTATCGACTTTAATTTCATTGAGATGGGTTCGTGCATCGTTGAGTGCACCCTTCCAGTCATCTTTATCCAGAATTCTTGTACACTTGCCTTCCAGGTTGTAGGTCCAGCCGTGGTATCCGCAAACGAAATTCTGCTTTTTACCACAGGCACTATGGCCGCCTTCCGGTTTATCAACCAGCTGTCGTCCCCGGTGTGAACAGACATTGTAAAATGCTTTCAGGGTATCAGGAGTGTCTCTGACGATGATGATGGAATCATCCAGTACGTCATAGGTTATAAAATTACCCACTTCCGGAATTTCTTCTACGCGCCCGGCATGCTGCCATACTTTGGCCCAAATCTTGTCGCCTTCTTCGCGTGCGTATTCCCGGCTTGTAAACGCTTCTGCCGAATACGTCAAAGGTTCGGATAGATCCTCTACTTGAATCAGATTGTCGGGATTAAAATCAGCCTTGTTATTCATACTATTCTCCTGCGAGAATTAATTTCTTTGAGCGTGGTGTCTACTTGGCTAAGAAAATAATTTTAATCTTTTCCTACAACCAAGCCCTCTAAGTCACCTTTATCACGCCATTCCTGCATTAACTTCTGAAATGCATCCCAACCAGGGCCGTAGGATTCACCCAGGTACCAGCGAAATTTCTTTTCGCCGTTACTATCAACCTGAGATTCGCCCTCGTTGTTAAAATAGCTAGGTGTACATTCCTCTTGAAACTGTGAAATGTCTATAGCCGTTTCGCGCACATGCCTAACCCAAGCATCCTGAGCTTCCTGACTCGGCTCTACTGACGTGGCACCCTGAGACAGCGCTTCTTTAATGATGTAGGCGATGTGCTGGCCCTGGCGGCTAAACGTTTCCGTTGTGGTCGCGTTGAATCCCCCCTGATAAAAACCAACGAAAAACTGGTTTGGAAAACCGCGGCTCATCATACCGTGGAGGGTTTCATAGCCATCAGCCCAGTGATTGTAAATAGATACCCCATCTCGACCTTCGATGGTTTCGATACCCCAGCGCCGATCCAGATCACTGGTCACTTCGAATCCGCTGGCAAACATCATGCAATCGATTTCGTATTCTTTACCGTTGGCGACAAACCCCTTTTCGGTCATGCATTCCACGCCACGGGTAGCGGACACATCCACCAAAGTGACATTGGGTTTGTTGAAGGTAGTGTAAAACTCATTGTTGGAGCAAGGCCGCTTGCAAAGAAAGCGATACCAAGGTTTCAATGCTTCAGCCGTTTCTTTGTCTTCGACGAGAGCATCTACCCTTTGGCGAAGCCGTTCCATCAACCTGAAATCCATGACGTTACGGTGTGCCAGGTATTCTTCTGGGGAAGTTGGCCAGCCAGATTGATCAAATTCCGCGACCAAGTTGCGGTTAAGCTCGGTCCAGATATCGCAAATCAAATCTGGATCACCGGGCTGAAAGGTGTCAATGGCTGCGCGCTGGAAATTGGCCTTGCGTTCATCCTGCCAACCAGGCTTCAGGGTTTTAACCCATTCGGGGTCAGTAGGTGGGTTAGTACGTTCGTCGATCGTTGAAGGTGTACGTTGCAAAACATAAAGTTCTTTAGCGTACTTGCCTAACGATGGCACTGCTTGAATGGCTGTGGCACCGGTCCCGATGATGGCCACGCGCTTGTCTGCCAATTTATCCAGCTGCGGGTTCCGATAGCTACCACCGGTGTAGTCATAATCCCAGCGTGCGGTATGAAACATTTTACCTTTGAATTCGTGAATGCCCGGAATCGCCGGCAATTTAGGGATATTCAGTAAACCGTTTGCCATAACCACAAAACGGGCCCTAATTTCGTCGCCTCGGTTTGTGGTTACACGCCAACGTTTAATGCCGTCGTCCCATTTCAGCCCGCTGACCATGGTATGAAAAAGTGCTTTCTCATATAGGTTGAAACGGTCCGCGATGCTGCGAATGTAATCGTAGATGTCATAACCATCGACGAACTTCTTCGGTGGCATGTAGCCCATTTCTTCCAGCAAAGGAAGATAACAGTAGCCGTCATTGTCGCACTGAATGCCCGGGTAACGGTTCCAATACCAGACACCACCAAAATCGCCAGCGTGGTCAATATTGCGGAAATTGGTCACGCCTGCTTTCTTTAAATGAACTCCGGCAAGTAAACCGGACCAGCCTCCTCCCAAAACCACGGCATCGATATCTTCAACAATGGCATCGCGTTCTTTTAACGGTGTGTGGGGATCGACCTCGTAGGACTCGGAAAAGTCATCCACCGGCTTCACATACTGCTTTTGGCCTTTAGGATTGACCCGTAATTCTCGTTCCTGCCGGTATTTTTCTTCTAATGCCGGGATGTCAATTTCCGCAGCCGGTGGCACGTTGGTCGTATTACACTTCATTTTCCGTTCCCTTTATTTTTATTGGGCTTTGATCCGACGATTCGTTGGGTTTCAAAACAGTGCCACGATTGCCGAATATTGTAAATACAGAATACTGTTTTATATGTTGAAGCAAAGCGTCGTAGACGCTCACCCTAAAAAGCCTTAATTATGAGGGCATTAGGGTTCTAGGGCATGACCCTTCCACCGTTTACTCCTAGGGTTTGACCGGTGATATAGCCGGCCTGTTCGGATGCCAGAAACGCTGCAGCGGTTGCGATATCCTCAGAGCCACCAGCCCTTTTCATGGGGGATGCTGCAATCTGCTTTTCCATATCAACGGGAGACTGTCTCAACATGGGCGTATCGATAAACCCGGGAGGGATGTTATTGACCGTGATTCCTTTTGCAGCAAGCTCTATTGCCAGCGATTTCGTGAAGGCAATAACACCACCTTTGGAAGCAGAATAGTGACACATCATCGGTGCACCGGTTTGAGCGCTGGACGATGAGATATTAATGATTCTGCCCCAACCGTCCTTGAGCATATCAGGGATGATTTCCTGACAGCACAGCATAGGGCCTTTGATATTGATTGCCATGATACGATCGATCATCTCTTCTGAGATATCCATGAATGGTGTGAAGGATGAAATGCCCGCATTGTTCACTAAGATTGAAATGGGTCCGAACGCTTGGCGAGTTGCTGCAGCTGCGTGCGCGATATCTGCCTTTGCTGAGGCGTCGCCTGCACAAGCGATCGCTTTACCACCCGCGTCTACGATCATGGCAACGGTCTGTTCTGCGCTTTCTGCGTTTAGATCCCACACTGATACTGCAGCACCGTCATTCGCCAACTGTAAACTGATGGCCCGCCCTATTCCGCTTCCGCCACCGGTCACTACGGCTACTTTTCCAATTAATGACATGGACTCTTTTCTCCTGATTGAATGGTTGTTTAACTAACAACACTGTTGATTAATAATACCGAGTGGTACTTTTACCTGTCAAGCTGGTTGGACGGGGGATTTAGTTGTCAATTGTGGTTGTTTAGGAGGGAACACCCTATACCGTCTTCATTAACGAACCAGTATAGGGTTTGAATATCGATTCACCTTACCAATATCGAACCCGTAGGGTGGTGCCGTCGTAATTGCTGTTTCTTAACACCCCAATGTGCCAGATACCGGGCTCTGGGTTGGAAATCTGACAACGTTTGTGATTATCACTGTTCGGTATTGCTGCTCTTCGTTTGCAGTCAAATAACGGTTTCCAAGGTGGATTAGTGTGGCGTAAATACAGGTCGCGATCCCCGGTGCCCCCCGTAATCTCTACATTCATGTGAGTTGCACAAGAGGGAATATCTGCAATAAAACGTTGCCATCGGGCGTGATGGCCACTCAAATTGTATTTGCGGTACTCTCCCGGGCACGCGTGACTAGCGGGCGTTGCCAGGTAGTAAAAATCTGCCCCGCCGACGGTACCTTTCCCGATAATTTGTCCGGATGCATTGATGGCTGTCGCGTGGGTCAATGTCATTGCAGTCGGATTGTCTGTTACCAGATCATTTAACTTTTGAACGGATCCATCAGTAAATAGGAACGCTTCAGTAGCAGAAGATGCATCCTGGAGTTGCCCCACAACTTGCCCGCGCTCATTGATGGCTTCAGCATATGCATTTCCCTCGAAAGTCAGTGCAGTGACATGTCCTCCGGGAGAAGAAATAAACGCATATTGTTCACTACCCGAAAGCTGCTTGTACACAGCTCCTACGATTTGACCTTGGTTATTAATGTCGTTAGCGATGGAACGACTCTGCGTCAGATTAGGAAGTAAATTTATTTCCTCGTTTTGTAATAGAAACGCTGCTCCTAAATAACGACCTACCACTTTGTTGTCGTTGTTGATAGCAGTAGCAAATATATCGGTGCCTCTAACATAAATATCAATATACGTATTGCCGCCCACATAAATCGTGCGGTTGACGTTATCTGCAGCATCACAGGTTAATAAATAATTACCGTGGTCATTGATATCAATTGGGTAGCAATCGGAATTGCTCTGCACATAGTCTCCGTAACCTGTTCGATATCGTAGCCCGTTTTCCCACAGGAATTGTAAGCCGCTGGCCACGCTATAGAACTGATTCTCATATCGATAGCTAACTCCACCGAAAACCTGACCCCCATTATTTATCGCGACAGGTACCGTCTTGACTTGCAGGGTCTCTTGTTCCGTAAATATAGATTCTTCTGATTCCAGTTCCAGGAGTTGGCCGTCTTTATAGAGATAGCCTCTGGATTCAAAGCGATTGTTTCCATCAATATACACCCCTGAGACATCGCCGGCGTCATTGATATCGGTGGGTACAAAGTGGCCTGAGCCAAAAGCTTCGGTGAGATTGAAAATCTGATATTGTTGAGCCGAGAATGTTGGGAAGCTATAGAGCACCAGCAGTATTGCCGCTAAAAGTCGCCTACTGTTGCTGTTGATTTATTTGAGTGAACAGTTCATTTTATTTCTCCCAATATACCCAATAGCGACATGACAAGCGTTACTAAATTCTGGGCGTGACGTGATACAGAACGGATGGAGTTGCGAATAAGGACTACCGGAGACGCATGCGGTGAGGCATTGCGATGCCGCCTGTTAACGTCGGAGCAGTTTGCATGCCAATCTACTAATCAGGATTTGTGAGAAGGTTTTGAGACGTTGAGGGGGGCATCAATATTTTACTAATTCAGCGGCTTAGATCTATTTCACTTATTTCAAAAAATTTGGCTGGGTTCGACTAACTTTTGCGGGTGATGGATAAATGATCAGGTGGGCGAAGTGTCGAGTTGACCTTGTAAATTCGCTCGACACTTCCCAGGCAGGAGACTATAAAGTTGCATTATGGTCCGACCGCCCTGATGAGTAGCAGGGCCGTTACCGAGGTTCAGGCCCCAGCAAACCAGTGCTAAAGCGTGGCCATATCAATAACAAAGCGATATTTGACGTCGCCACTGACCGTTCTGTCGTAAGCTGTGTTTATATCTTTTATATCAATCAGTTCGATATCGCACTCAATAGCATGCTCACTACAAAAATCCAACATTTCCTGGGTTTCCGGTAGACCACCAATCAGTGATCCGGCCATGTTGCGACGTTGAAAAATAAAGTCGACACCGTTTACTTTAGTCAGTGGTTCAACTGAACCAACCAACACCATAGTAGAGTCCCGCTTTAGCAGTTTCATGTAGGGTTCAGTATCGTGACCGACCGGAATGGTATTGAATAAAAAATCAAAACTGCTCATGGCCGCTTTCATAGCACTTTTATCTTTCGATATCAGAATCTCGTCCGCTCCCAGGCGTTGGGCATCCTTGCCCTTATCGGGCGACGTCGTAATCATTACCACCATGGCACCCATCGCGTGAGCGAATTTGATACCCATGTGGCCAAGCCCGCCGAGCCCGATAATGCCGACCTTTTGGCCCTGCCCTACTTTCCAATGCTTGAGCGGCGAATAGGCCGTAATGCCAGCACACAACAACGGAGCCGCGGCAGCCGGATTCAGGTTTTCCGGTAATCGTAGTACATATCGTTGATCGACAGTGATGAAGTTAGAGTAACCGCCAAGAGTTTGCTTGAATTCAGTCCCACCTATTTTATCGACGCCATTATAGGTGCCGGTCCAACCCTTCTCACAATATTGCTCCAGTCCTTCATTGCAAGCGGAGCAAGTTCGGCAACTGTCCACCAAACAGCCCACACCAACCATATCGCCGGCTTTGTGTTGACTGACGTTGTCTCCCACTTGGCTAACGCGGCCTACAATTTCGTGCCCCGGAACACAAGGATACATGGTGCCACCCCATTCGTTACGGGCGGTGTGAATATCAGAGTGGCACACGCCACAGTAGAGAATATCAATGACGACGTCGTCCGGACGCGGGGTGCGGCGTTCAAATGAAAAGGGTGTCAGTTTGTCGGTTGCAGTTTGGGTTGCGTAACCGTTTACTTTCATCGGGTGATCTCCTGAGCTTAATTCAAGGTACTTTCCATACAGTCAGTTGGGCCGGGTGGCGCTTTTCACCCGCTGACCAGATAGCACGATACTCCCTTTTATGGCATATGATGAGACTGAGTAGTCTGGAATTAAGCATTTGGTTGGCTGACTTAGGAGTCACCAGCCGGGTGAGGTCAACACGTCCTACCAATCTTCCCGGGCTAACATCATCGTGCGGACCACCCTTTCGACCCATTTTTCCATCTGCGCGTCACTTACTTTACGGTGTGACAACATAACATTGATGTACCAACCCCTTAGCAGATGTATGAATACTTCTGCGATTGCATCTGGGTCTTTACAGGGAATATTTTCCGCGTCAGCGCAGATTCGAATGTACTCGGCGATACGGTCGATGCCGCTCTCGGTCCGTTCCGCAGCCGCAAGTCCCAACTCCGGAAAACGATGGATTTCACTATAAATTAAATGATTCACAGCTAACTCATCGTTTTGCAGGCTCAGTTTTAGAGTGCGGTTTGCGTACGCTTTTAACCCCTGCTCCAAGTTGAGCGGCCCATTTCCTATGGTCAACGAGGCCCAGGGAGAATAGCGTTCAATCTGACGTTTGAGGATGGCGCGAAAGAGGTGTTCTTTTGACGGGTATCGGGAATACAGCGTGGTTTTGGACATGCCCGCTGTTTTGACGATATTGGTCACCGAGGCGGCGCCGTAGCCCTGTTCCTGGAATTCTTTTAGCGCCACTGATAGTAATTTATCTTCAATGTCGGCGACGTCTTCGGGTCTAGGGCGACCCCGGGGGCGTCCGGATCTTGCTTTTACGATTTTCTTGGCTGCCATAATTCGGATCAAATGCTTTTGTTCGTTACATTAACTAAACTAAAACGGGGCTGTCGTGTTGGATACACGGTAGCCCCGCTTATTCGTTCAGGCATTGTCCTATTTAATTGGCTTCGCTTTCAAGTCGTTTGCTGGCCAGCGTTTGTAGCTGAGTACTTTTGACCTTGGCACTGCCGGTGTATTCAAGTTCATCTTCCGCAAAAAACAGGATCCGGCGTGGCACTTTAAAACTGGCCAGTTGTTCTTTGGCAAAGCTTCGTACCGTGGCTTCTGTCAACTCAACCCCTTCCAGTGGCACGATGCAGGCGACGACCAGTTCACCCAGTAACTCATCGGGTATTCCGACTGTTTTAGTAATTTTTACCCCCGGACACTGGGCTATAACAGTATCAATTTCCACGGGTGATACATTCGCTCCACCGGTTTTTATGATGTCATTCAGGCGACCCTCCCAATGCAACCTGCCCTCCTCATCGAAAAATCCGCCGTCTCCGGTGTGGAAGAAACCGTCCTCATCCAGGACTTCGTCATTAGGAATACCGATATAACCGAGCATAAGTGTCGGCCCTTTTACTGCGATTTCGCCCCGCTCACCTAAGGGAACGATTTCGCCTGTAAGCGGATCCATTATTTTGAAGATATTGCCCGCGACGGGTTTGCCGTGGCTGTCAGCGGAGACGGCTTTGGGTGTATTGGCGGGAAATACGCTGCTGAGTGTAAACGTTTCAGTATTGCCATAGGCGTGAGTAGCGTCAATCCAGTCGGAGCTAACAGTAGGGTGATTCGAAAGTGGCGAGCTGGCATCAATGTATTTCAAAGCCGAGAGATCCACATCGAGCCAATTTTTTGCGTCGACCAATTGGGCCCATTGATGCGGCCAGGCGAAGATGTATGACACCCGTTGGGCTTCCATGATGGACAGTGCTTCGTCTGGTTGAAAAGTTGGCTGTAGCACCAGAGTTCCGCCGACAGAAAACGTGCCGCCAATACCCATGGCGAAATTCCCGGACCAGAAAAAACCGTTTGTGGTCAATGATCGCACGTCCTTATCCAGGCCAAGCCACTGGCGCCAGCGCCACAACTGCAGACAAACGCCTCGATGGGCACTGAGAATGCCTTTGGGTTTGCCGGTGGAGCCGGAGGAGAAGAACAGTACACCGGGATCAGAAGGGGCTACTGTGGCTGCCGTCGCTTCGACTAACTCCGGGGAAATACGCTTACCCCGGGCCAGAAATTCGTTCCAGCCTTCGATAGCACCGCTGGTTTCATCGCTGTCTACCAATGCGACTGTGCGTAAAAAAGGAAATTTTTTCGAAATCAGCTGGCCTGGCGAGGCCTTGTTAATTTCCGGCTCAAGTTCGGACAGGATGGCAGCAAAATCTTTCTTCAGAACATGGCGTTCGAGCAACAATACGGTGCAACCTGAGCTTGCCAGTACAACCTCCAGTTCAGCCGGAGTTGAGAAAGTACTGAACGTGGTAGCGACACCACCGGCTAACGCTGTGCCGAAGGCAGACGATAAAAACTCGAGTCGGTTCGTCATCAGAATGCCGACACGCGTGCCTTTGCTTATTCCGGCGGCCAGTAGCGCGCAGGCGACGTCCATTGAGCGTGCCCAGAGGTCGTCGTAACTCCAGCTTTCTGTGCCGTTATCCCCTGGCAGCACGGCTGCTTCTCTAGGACCAAAACAGTCGGTGACTTCCTTCAGGTAGCCACCTAACGTGAGTGCACCGATGCCCTCTTCTTCTGACAGAGGTATGCCACGCACAACGGATAGGTTTTTTTCTGTGTTAGCTGATGTGGTCATCTGTTTTTCCTTTCTTATTTTATTCAAGAAATTTTTGCGTCTATTACTACGGCAAAGGCAGGACACACATAAATGCGTGCCCTGCCTGCTTTCCCTAACCGTGCCTTAGAATCTTAATTGCGTTGTTTACAACACCTTAAGATTTGCTGGGCAGCTCTACAATCGCTGCGCCTGTTGCTGACACTTCACCCCGGTGGGTTTCAGCTTTTTGCTGAATTTCCACGAGATGTTTACCGTCTTCAACGAATTTACGGGTCACTGTACCATTAATAAAGATGGCATCGCCATCCGGATTGTGCCGGCGAACCTGGCTTTTGCTTTTACGTAGGAACCCATCATCACCCATCCAGTTGGTGAGTTGATGGGTTAACCAGGAACAACGCTCCGGACCATAATCGTACGCGCCGGGTGCACCCACTTCCAGTGCAAACTCTTCATCCCAATGAACACGCTCAGGGCAATCGGGCACATTAAAGCGATTTTTTATACCCAGGCCAGGGTGTGCTTGCTGCATTTTCCACGCAAGTTTGTTAGCTCGGATGTAAAGACCACCCCAGCCTTGTGCGTAGCAGATGAAACCGGTCACTGTCATTGGGCCTTTCATCATAGTCGGCAGTTCTTCGCCTTCCTGAACATCTTCCCAATAACGGGGTGTGGCTCCACGAATTTCTTCTTTCTCGTACAGCGCGCTGAATTCAGCCAGCTGTTCTTCGGTGTATGGCTCAACGCGGCCACGGGCTTCTGTGTATTTGGTGCCGCGCTCACGAGCTTCGTCGCGGTCAGTACGGAATACCCAGGAATCCGCTTCAGCAACCAGATCACCGTCCTGGTTGTAAAAGTCTACATGATAGATTTGCTGAAACGCCCGTCCGGCAAATTTCGTTTGATGCTCTACCAAGTCCTTCAGGTAGGCTTCGGTAGTGATTACGTCGTTCCGTAAAACCGGTTTGTGCCAGGTCCAATCGGCACCGGCCCACATTGCGTGAACACCGGACAAACCACCACAGTAACCTGAAATCAGTCGGCTGGTGGTAAACAGGAAGCTGGGCAGCGCTACCAGGCTTCCGTACTTTGTTTTGGCCGCATATTCCGGATCACACCATAGCGGGTTATCGTCGCCGATTCCGTGTGCGTAGTGGCGGATTGCATCGCGGGTGGCTTCATAATTCCAGGGTTCTACGGTGTTGGTAATCTTTACACCGATACGCTCGCGCAGATCAGCCAGACCCTGTTCGGTAATTTTCGGAAACTTTGCAGTCATTTATGTTTTCTCCTAAGTTTTCAGTTGCCGGCCGCAGCCGTCAGTTTGTAACGGCAGGTTGGTTGGCAGCCTCGCGGTCGCGTAGTACTTTACGGTGAACTTTGCCTGCCTGTGTTTTCGGTAGTTCACTCAAAAAAACGATGTGGCGCGGAAATTCATGCTGACTGAGTTTTTCACGGGTGAAATTTTTCAATTCAGTAATGAATTCTTCATTAGGTTCGCGGTTGCTGATGACAAATGCTTTCGCCACCTGTCCCCGTGTTTCATCGGGTACGCCTATCACGCCCACTTCGATGACATCGTCGTGCTTGAGCATGGTGTGCTCGATCTCAACAGCGCTCATAGTCCAGCCTGCCGAGATAATCACGTCATCGGCACGGCCACAATGATAGAGGTAGCCTTCGTCATCCAGCTTGGCGCGGTCCTTGGTGGTTTCCCAGTGATCTTTTCTCCATAACATTAACTCCCCTACTTCGCCCGCTTCGGTGGGGGTCCCGTCAGGTCGCTGAACCTCGAGTTTTAGACCTGGCACGGGTTTCCCCAGAGACCCAGGTTTAACCTGAAAATCTTCAGCGCCGGGATAATTCACCAGCACGACGCCAATTTCGGTGGTTCCGTACATGCTGCAGGCAGGTACTTTAAAATAGTGGTCAATAAATTCCAGAGTCGCTGGATCTATTGGTTCCCCGGTGAAGGTGAGCTTTTTGAAATAGAAGGAAAAATCGTCGGCGTTGCCGGTATTTTTCATCATTCGATAATGGGTCGCGGCGGCAGACATATTGGTGATTTTATAGTCCTGTAACGCTTTCATCAGGCGTGTCGCATCAAATCGACCGGCGAAGGTGCCGGTGGTAACGCCCAATGCCAGTGGCGCTAAGGTACCGTGCCATAAGCCATGACCCCAGGCGGGTGAGGACGGGCAGAAAAACTCATCTTCAGGGCGGATGCCGGTGCCATAGAGCGCCGCAAACATCAACGTAACAATCGCTTTATGGGTGTGCTTAACTGCTGCCGGTAATTCACGGGTCGTGCCGGAAGTGTATTGGAATACCGCAAGATCATTTGCTTTCGTCTTGGGCGCGTAAGTGTCAGGGTATTTGGTGATTTCTTCGAGCAGGCTGTCGTCTGCCACTACCACGCGCAATCCGTCAATTTGCCCGGCAAGCTCGGCTTTTTCTGCGTTAGTGATCAGAATGCTGGGTTTGCAGTCGTCAATGCGTAGACGCAAAGCATCGGGACCGAATAAGGTAAACAGCGGTACGCTGATGGCACCGGTTTGCATCGCACCGAACAGGCACACATAGAACGGTAACGAAGGCTCCAGCATAAACGCAATGCGCTCGCCGGGGCGGATGCCGTTGTCGTCCAACCAGTGGGCGAAGCGTGCAGCACCTGCAGAGAGTGTATCGAAGCTTAGTATCTCGTCTCTGCCGTCAGAGTGCGCTATACGTACTGCGGCGCGCCCAGAGCCATCTGCGTGACGGGTAATACTTTCGTGAGCAATGTTGAGATGTTCTTTGTCACCGTCAAACAGCTCCCATAAAGCACTTGAATTGGCGTACTCCTGGGCATCCGCATAACTGGAATAGTCTGTGAGTCTTGGCATTCATTCACCTGATTTTTTCTACGTAAGATTCCCCTTGATTCCATTCAAAATATTGAACAAGCAAGAAGCATTTCAGTGTCGAAAAACAATGCCATGAAAAATAAGTGTTGTAAATATAGAAAGAAATTTTATATATTGAATAAAGAGATTCTGATATTCATTGACGAGTTAGCGCAGGAACAGCAAAAACTCAGCACTAGGTTTAAATACAGGACGGGCTTATAGTGACTCAACGATCTAAAAGTAATACACCGAAAGACCAAAAACTGGCTAATGCTCTGAAAGAAAGTAAGGCCCCCGCCATTTCCAGAGCTGCCGCAATTCTACGCTTGCTGGGCAAAAGTGAAACGCCTCTTGGTCTGCAATCCATCGCGCGCGCTCTCAACCTTGTGCCAAGCACCTGCCTGTATGTGCTCCGGGCCTTGGTCGATGAAGAGTTCGTTTCCTTCGATACCGATACCAAACGCTATTCACTGGAAGCCGGTGTGCTTACGTTGGCTCGCCACTGGCTCAGGCGAAATCAATTTACCGACCTGTCCCAGCCGGTGCTCAATCGCATCAGCCAGGAGTTTGATGTCACGGTGTTGGGCGTCAACGTGGTCGGCCTTGAACACATCATCGTAGTCGCTATCTCCCAGGCTGGTAATAATTTTCAGATCAGTGCCCAGGTCGGCAGTCGCTTCCCTGCCATGATCAGTGCAACCGGACGCTGCATTGTCGCCTTTGGTGACTACACGGAGCAAGAATTGGAAGAAAAATTCAAAACACTCCGTTGGGACGAACCGCCAACGTTCGACGAATGGAAAGCCCAGATCGGGCAAGCCCGCATTGATGGATTTGCTGTCGATGAAGGCAATTACATTTCCGGCGTCACCGTTGTAGCGGCCCCGGTCTGGAAATCACGCGACAAGCTAAGCCATGCCCTGGTGGCGATCGGAATCAGCAGCGTACTGAAGCGAAATGGATTACCAGAACTGCAGCAAGCGTTGCTAAAAAGCGCGCAAACCCTATCGAACCAACTCAGCGGTGAGGTGCTTGCGCAAGCGAAATAAACGGTAGTCCGCTGCTCAGACACGCTGATTCGCAAATTGGGCATAGGCGCCGGGAACATTATCCTGGCTCCTATGTGCGTGCTCCCCATTCGGCAACCTGTCTTATTTTTTCGGTAGCTCTATTTCCGCTTTTGCCGTTGCCATTGTATTACCCAGTTGATTTGTCATTTTGCATGCCACCTGAATAATATTGCGTCCTTCTGCATCCACTAATTTGTCTTCAACAGTGGCTGTCATAACCGTGCTGTCACCGGTAAATGCCGGTCCACGATAAGACGAATTGCAATGCACAACCTGACCCCATTCACCTGCCCAGCCAGCCAGGTAGTCGAGAATCCAGGCGCCCATTGAAGCGCCATAGCCGTAGCCCCGAGGCATACCGATTTTACGTGCGAAATGCGGAAATAAATGCCCACGAGACGGACCGAAGTAAGCGCCGTCGGTCCATTCGGGGTTATCTTTTTCCATTACCGGATCGTTTTCATGTCCGGCCATTTCTTTGGTAAAGCCAAACGATTCCATATCCATCCCAGGGCGATGGGTGCCGCCCCAGATTGTGAACAGGTAGGCGCGCCATTCAGTGGCAAAGCTGGCAATACTGTGCGGGCCGATAATGCGTACCGGTAGCTCGTCGCCTACGGTAATATCATCCCAATACCGCTTACCATGCCCCAGATCGTGCATCATCTTGATGTATTCGTACTTTTTGGTTTCTAATTCTTCCAGCTGTTCCGGAGTCCAGATCGGATCGTCTTCGCTGTCTTTTATGGCGCCCATTTCAAGTGCCAGATCTGCACGATAACGGATGGTAGTGGAGCGCTGTTTTGCAATGAAATCACCATCCTGGTTGTAGTAGTTATTATCGCCGCGCTGGAAGCAAGTAGGACCTGCGAATTTGGTTTCTTTGACAGAGTAGTCGAATGGCACTTTTTCATTGGTCAAGCTGTCTCCGCCGAATACTTTGGGGCCGTAAAACCACCATTCATCACCACCGAAGATCAGGTGTGAGTCCGGGATTTTGCCAACACAGGCCGGTACGGCACCGTGTCCGTCATCGGCAGCAACTGCGAAAGATTGGGGTGCCACTAAACGACCATATCGACCTTCAGCCGCAAAATCATGATCGTAGTGCAGCAGGTTTGGATAGTGCATGGCCTGCACCCAGCGCCGGAAATCGTTATTGTGTAGAGGTTCCTTCATGCGCGCCGGTGCCATGGGTTTCCCCATGTGTTGGTCCAGCTCTGAACAGTCAAGAGTTGCGTCTTTCAGGCTTGTGTTAGTCATGTTCACTCCAAGTGAGTAATTGTTTTTATAAATCGATATAAACTAATAGAAACTAAGCGATGGATGGTCTAAGCGAAAGCACACTACCCTCTGCATCAGCAGAAATATACAGCGTACCATCGCGGTCATCTGTAAGGTCTGCAAACGGACCCATCGGTCCGGAAAGCACACCTATCGCATCCAGGAATTTTGGCACTACACCCGGTGGCGCACCGATAGGTAGTTGTGTGGCAATGGTGCGTCGTGACTTCGTGCTCATGTTGTACTGGATGAGTTCTTTGGTGCCGACATCGAGCACGAACAAGAGGTCACCGCGTACCAGAATCCCCTGTGGTTGCTGTAAACCATCCAGCACGATTTCTGTACCGCCTTTTGCGGCCTTCACTACTCTGCCTGCGCCCTCCTCGGCCACCAGGCACGTGGTACCGCTCACTGCGACTCCGGAAGGCTTATTCAAATTGCTGGCGAGGGTTTCTATGGCACCGTCAAGAACTGAAAGCAACCGGCCTGTGCCCTGCTCTGCAAAGAAAACCGTGCCTCCGGATGCTATAGCGATACCGTAGAGTTGATTGAAGCCATCGGCCAGCACCTGGTGTTCTTGTTTAGCAGGAGACCAGCGCGAGACCTGACCATTGGCAGTAGTAACTACATATTCATCCGAACCCAGAGCCACGACGCCACGCGTATAACCCGGAAAACCCGGTGAAAATAACATACCGGCGTTTTGCAGTGTTCCACCGGGTTGCAATGTGTAGGTGAATCCGCCGTCTGCGACAAACAATACACCGTTGTCGTTCATTGCTAATCCCAGAGGCCAATTGAGCCCGTCCGGGACCAGGGACTGGACTTTTCCGTCCGCTAGTATTTCGTTAATTTGTCCCGAGATACTGGAAACGAACAGCCGGTTACCCACAAAGGTTAAATTGTCCAGTCCCGGCGCGATTGTGGCTAGTGGAGTCTGTTCGCCGGTACTGGGATTGATGCGTAACACCTGTCCGCTGGCGACTTGCGTTGACACAATAAACCCTTCGGAATCGAACTTGACTGCGTCCGGCACACCTAAGTCTTTGGCGACCACTTCGTGCGGGCCGCCCTCGGGACTTACGCGCCAGATTTCGTTGGTGCCCATTACCGGAAAATACAGCATCCCGTCAGGGCCAACTTCCATCGCATTGGGCATGGGTACGTTTTCGAGCAGCACTTTCGGCGCCCCACCATGGAGGTCAAGCTCCATAATTCGGCCATCGGGGCGGCATTCACCGGCAAACAAACGGCCTTGATAAATGGTAATGGGGTTAGCACAGGGCATATCGCCGTTAATTACCCTGGCCTGGCCATTCGGGGTGAGCACGCTGACTCGCCCTTCGGTTATTTCCGTAGCGAAAATATTGCCTTTGTCATCGAATACGATGTCGTCAGGCGCAACAATTTCCCCACCTTTCGGGCTGATGGTTTCGATGACGCCACTATTCACGTCAATCGCGCTGATTTGGCTGCCCGACACCTGGGCAATATAAATGCGTCCGTCCGGGCCGGTCCGTATTCCATTAGCGCCGAACAATCGGCTTGGTGGCGTGAGCCTCTCCATTGACCAACCTTCTGCCAGTTCAACTGATCCGGGTTGTGCATAGCGTCCGGTTTGTGAGGTCATGGCGTACTGCTCTCCTGTCATAATTGTTTTTTATTTATCGTTATTATTAATGCGCCGTTATCAGTGCCAGCCGCTCTGATGTAATGGGTCTCTACACCGGAACGGAGTCTTGTTCTGCTCCTGCTAATGATTGCCTTCGGAGACAACTATTCCGGGTGGACCTTCGTCAACATCCGCAACTTGGAACACTCAAAATATTGAACAGCAGGCCTGTTTAATTCTACGCTAATAATCAACACTTGTGTTCATTTGCAGTCAAATGATATCGTAACGACATGGGTGCAAACAACACATTTGAACGCGAAAGGGGCCATTTTTGACATGCAGTCCGTAGAACAGGTTGGGCGCAAAACCATTGCGGGAAAGTCCATCCGCTGGGATGAGAAGCAGGCGGAAGCCGCCTACGGCAAAGGCTATTGGGTTAAAGAAACGCTCGCAGATACATTGCTGCAAGCGGCAACCCAAGAGCCGGAACGGATCCTGATTATTGATGGCGCGGTGCGTCTTGATGCCCGCACTTTACACCAACAATCGCACGCGCTAGCCCTCGTAATGGCGGACCGATACCCGGTAGGCAGTGTGATCTCCTTCATGTTGCCCAATTGGCATGAGGCTGCAGTCATCTATATGGCGGCTACCATGGCCGGCATGATTGCCCATCCTGTTCTGCCCTCGCTGCGGGAACACGATTTGTGTTTTATGTTGCAGGATTTGCAGTGTCGAATGATCTTTATACCGGAACAATTCCGGAATCATCACTACGCAGATATGCTAACCAGTGTAGTCGAGAAACTTCAAAACCAGATGAAGAAGGTTCCGGAAGTTATTGTTTTGCGTGGTAAATCCCAGCAATTTGATACCTATGAATCTTTGTTTGACGGGAACTCTGCGGTATCTGAACGTTCACCTGACGCAGGTGGCCTCCCCAAGGTCGATCCCAGAGCTGTGCGGATGATTATGTACACCTCCGGCACCACGGGGAACCCCAAGGGTGTGATGCATAGCCACAATTCCATTCACGCGCTGATCAAGCAAATAGGGGAGCATTGGCTGGTGGAGCCGGGCAATAAGTTCCTGGTTGCCTCTCCTATCAGTCACATTGGTGGCTCGATTTATGCGTTCGAATGCCCTCTTTTGTTGGGCGCTACCGCAGTTTTAATGGAGCACTGGAATGCAGATCAGGCGGTGGAACTGCTGGTGTCAGAGGGATGCACGCATTTTGCTGGAGCAACCCCATTCCTTGTTCAAACGTTAGCAGCCGCGCGTCATGCGGCGACGAGATTACCGGACTTGAAGTTGTTTGTGTGCGGCGGCGCCTCAGTTCCACCGTCACTTATCCGCGAGGCGGACGCGTATTTTGAACGCGCAGTCGTGACTCGCGTGTATGGCTCCACAGAAGTGCCGGTGATGACGGTGGGGGTTATCGGCAATGTCGAGCACGCAGCGGATACGGATGGTCAGGCGGGTATCGCGCATCTGAAATTATCCGATACCGGTGAAGTGGTCGCTAAGGGGCCACAAATGCTGGTGGGTTACCTTGATTCCGAAGCGGAGGCCAGCGTGTTCGATGCTGAAGGCTATTTCCGTACCGGCGACCTGGCGCGCTGGGAAGACGATAACTATCTGGTTATCGTCGGGCGCGCTAAAGATATTATTATTCGTAATGGTGAGAATATTGCGCCGAAGGAAATCGAGGATCTCCTTGTCAATCACCCCTCAATTAATGAAATCGCTATTGTTGGCTTGCCCGATCCGAAAACCGGAGAAAAAGCCTGCGCGGTGATAGTCCCTATCGGAGCTGCAACACCCGGAGTTGCTGATTTGGCAGAACTCTTATCAAGCAAGGGTGTGGCAAAGTTCAAATACCCCGAACAGGTTGTGTTGTGGGATGCGCTGCCTAAAAACGATGCTGGTAAGGTGTTAAAGCATAAAATACGTAGTTTATTGATTAACGCTGAGTAACCTTTTCTCTCCCATAAGGGCAATATTTGATTGTTGCCCTTCCCTTCTCTGGTTTTAATGTTTTCGTTATATATGCGGTGCACCAAACAGCCTGCTATCACTTGGAGCAATCAGCGCTGAGCAGGTCCTGTCATAAGATGATATGCCGGGAAAGTAATAAAAAAAGCCGGCTGAGGGCCGGCATAGGACAACAAACTAACTCAAAATCTCTAAAAACAACTCATAAAAAAGATAGGCTATTCGCCCACTCGGTTCGACACTTAAATAAATCGGTGGCGAACCGCTAATGCTCGTCGGCTCGCCTCCCTCAATCAATATTGTTACTTACTGCAGCGAGCCTGAACGTTCCAACAGGCCCAGCAGGTTTCCACCCATAACCTTTTGCTTCTCGGCTTCGGTGTAGGCATCCAGTCTGTCAATAAATTGCAACGGGCTGGCTACGCCCTCTGGATGTGGGTAATCGCTACCAAACAGCACCTGATCCGCGCCAACTGAATCGCGCAGAATATCCAGGGAATCTTCATAGAAAGGTGCTACAAAAATATTTTCTTTGAATCGTTGTACCGGATCGTATTTGAACTCCTGCGGGAAAACTTTATGCGCTTTGCCCATGGTTTTAATCAAATCACCAACCCAGGCAGCTCCATTTTCTATGGTCGCAACTTTCACCTCGGGGAAACGATCAAAAACGCCATGACAAATTAATGCAGCACAAGTATCTGCAATAACGCGAGCGGCAGGTTTCAAAATATGGCTAAACGCGGAAGGTGCAAACGGCTGGAATTCATTGCCGCCAACCCACATGCGAACAAAGCGGTCATAGCCACTATCAGATGCGTGCAGGGAGACGAAAATTTTCGATTCGTTGATGCGCGCCCAGAAAGGATCAAACTCTTTGAAACCGGGTGAGCGAGTGCCCGTGATGCCGGGAACCGGAGCGGGACGTACCAGAACGGTTTTGGCGCCGTTTTTGATCGCCCAGTCTAATTCTTTAACTGCCCAGTCGACGTCTGCAAGACTAATTACAGGGGCGGTAAAAATCCGGTTATTGCGGTTGAATGTCCACTCTTCCAGCATCCACTGATTAAGAGAGTGCATGATGGCGCACATGGCTTTGATGTCATAGTTTCCCATGCGCTCTTCAACTGCGGAGACCAGGGTTGGGAACATCAGTGCCCCGGTCAGGCCTTGCTCGTCCAGTTCTTTCAGACGCTCTTCGCCTGTACGCCAAGCTGTCGGAGGTGCAATCGGCTTGCCCATGCACTCGCGCATGGTCATGCCTTCTGGGTTTTTACCTGAAAACCAGTCAACCAGTCGGCCGGGTGCTGCAACGTGACCGAATGTGGGATCAGGAATGTAGTTAGTAATTTGGCCGCCGATGGCCAGTTTAGTGCGACCGTTTACCTGTACATAGGCAACCGCATTTCGAAATTCTTTAGGCAGATAACGCATCAGAGCTTCAGGTGGCTCGTAAAAATGGTTGTCAGCGTCGTAAGTCGGGTAAGACAAACCAGACATGTTAATTCACCTCTCATTCATATTATTAGTTTTAGCTAGGGTATCCAAGGAAACACCGCTAGTCAACAACACTGTTGATTTATGTTATGCAAATTTGTGACCGTTTTTAGGGTTGCTGGTCACAACCGGACGGTATAGTCGGCCGCACACCGGGTTGATGTAGAGTGGCGTGTTCGACTGTCCGGTCACGAGCCTGGCCGGGCCGGAGGTTGGTCTTGCGCTGACTCGCTGACTATATAAATAAAGCACCAAAGAGCACAGTTGCAACGGTGTGAGACCCAAAACACAGTTGGTCTTCTGTTCGGATATCAAAGGGGAAAAATGACCGATGCACAGCGGGTTGTTTCAGCGTTAAGCAACTGATCTACACATGAAAAGGCATCCAGGGGTGCAGTCGCGTTTTGTGTCTTCGAACCTGTGCTGTCGCAGGAAGGCTACTGAAACTGCCCGGTCACAGCTTTATATTGAACATCACTGTTGACTAATATTATCGCTACGGTTTAAGCTTGCAGCATTAGGACATTAAGGCTTGTTCGGGACGTGTTTGTAGGCTTTTAGGCTTTGCCGATTGGTATTGTACTGTCGTAGCGAAGCTGGTCACACCACGCATCACCATCCAACCGATATAGTCTAAATTGAATAGTTTTGTATTTACCAACCTCGATCAATAAGAATCGATTTAATTAGAGGTGTTTTACACTATGACCGCTCCGGAATCACCACTTTACTATGACCCGTATGACTTTGATATAGACACCGATCCATATCCTATATGGAAGCGGATGCGCGATGAGGCACCTCTTTACTACAACGAAGAGCATGATTTCTATGCCCTGAGCCGCTATGAAGATGTCACTGCCTGTTTGAAAGACTTTGATACCTACAGCTCCGCAAGGGGTACCATCATGGAGCTGATTAAAGGCGAGTTTGAGCCGCCACCGGGTATGTTTATCTTCGAAGATCCGCCGATGCATGACATCCATCGCGACTTACTGAGAAAGTTATTTACGCCGCGTGCGATTGCCGCTGTTGAGCCCAAGGTTCGGGAGTTTACTACCCAGGTACTTGATCCTCTGGTGGGTAAAGGTGGATTCGATTTCATCACGGATCTTGGCCAGGAAATGCCGATGCGCACTATAGGCATGCTGTTGGGTATTCCCGAAGCCGATCAAACCAAAATCCGGGACTTTTCCCTGGAAGGGTTGGATCTGGATGAGAAAGGTGCTCCCTCTGATAACTTTAAATTCCGTTTCAGCGGCGAGGATGGCGAACCCATCGAAGTTAATGATTTGTTTGGTACTTATCTGGATTGGCGTGAACAAAACCCGTCAGACGATCTAATGACGCAACTGCTAACCACTGAGTTTGTCGATGATACCGGTGAAAAACGTTGCCTTAGCCGTGATGAAATACTGGGTTATGTCCGCTTACTTGCTGGCGCAGGTAATGAAACGACAACCCGGCTAATCGGATGGACGGGTAAAACACTGGCAGAACATCCGGATCAGCTCGCGGAGCTGGTGGCTGATCCCAGCCTGGTTAATAGCACGATCGATGAAGTTTTACGTTATGAGCCGCCCTCCCCTGTGCAGGCGCGTTATGTAACAAAAGACGTGGAACATCACGGACAGATCGTACCCAAAGGCAGCGTTATGTTGTTGCTGAATGCGTCAGCTAATCGTGACGAGCGAAAATTTAAAGACGCAGATACGTTTAATATCCGTCGCAAAGCGGATCAAATGCTGACGTTCGGACACGGCATTCATTTTTGTATGGGAAGCCATCTTGCAAAATTAGAAGGTCGCGTTGCGTTGCAGGAAGTTATCAAGCGTTTTCCCCGCTGGAAAGTGGATATGGAAAAAGCAAAACAATCCAGAACTTCTACGGTCCGGGGTTGGGATTCGCTGCCTGTCATCACCTATTGATTTCATTGTAATTGAAGTAAAAACATCAAAGCGGCCGATGCAAATCGCCGCTTTTTTTATGGGCATCATGCGATCGGCATAGAAACTATTTGGTGAGGAATGCGCGTGTGAGCGGCAAGACAAGGGATCTGGAAAGGGTTTTTGCTGGGTAGGTGGGATTTATCTGTTAATTGAAAAAGTATGGCCGTTGATAAATCGTCTTTATAAAGTGGTCTGGTGACTACCCTAGATCAGTCGTTTTCAACGGCCAAACTTATTTAATTGCTATTTCGCCAACATTCAAACCGGGGTGCCGGTAAAAGGGATTTTTGCCATCATAGCATTTGCTTTTCCCTTGATATTGTTGTTTTCATCAAGAGTAGCTGTATAGGTCAGGGTTAGTTTCATTGGCTTGGTGATTTTGCTTTTCCAGCTCAGCGTTTCACCGTCGTATTTGCCGTCTTCAATGTCCTGAACACCGAAACTGTCATTAGCAATAGTGCCGGTCAGAGCGTCGCCTTCTGATTTCAAGGTCAAAACACTTTGCTGTTCGCCATTTGGCGCTTTCAAGATCAAGTTCCACGCGCCGTCAATAGTAGACATGATTTCCTCCAGAGATTTATTGTTTTGAGTACGTATAATCACACGAAATATACCCTGTTAACTATACACGCGGGGAAAGCGGGAAACCATAAAAAATGCTGTAAAAATAGGGTTAAAAGACAAATTCAGGATGAAATTGATTAGTCTAAATGGGTGTTGCACAGGTTGAACAAGTTGGCGTTTTTATTTTTTTGCGGCGGGATAATATCTCCGATTGCTGTAGGAATTCCATTGGCTCAAGCCGGCTCGTTCAAAATAATCGTTAAATGAAGTACAGTTTTGTGGTGAAATAAATGTTGGCTCAGATTGATGTTCTGTACTTTGTCTTAGTAAATTGATTGAGAATGATGTCCGATATTTTAAGCCAGTGCCAGATAACCTGGCGATTTTTATTATATGCGTTTTGTGTTTCGACAAGGATTAAATGCAGTGAAAAAACTTTCAATCGTTGATGACGCCTTCTTACGGATCGAAAGCCGCAGACAGCCCTTCCATATTGGTATGTTGATGTTGTTTGAGCCGGGTATGGATACGCCGGTGAATTTTATTGAAAAGCTTGTGCAGAAACTTAAAAGTTCAACCGAAGCCAGTGAACCCTTTAACCGGCAACTGGTAACGAAAAGGGGAATTCAATATTGGAAGGAAGATACTGATTTTGATATCACCCAGCAATTTGCTCATATTTCCCTGCCGAAACCGGGACGTATTCGGGAGTTGTTAGAGTTTGTCTCCCGCGTGCATTCCAGTCATCTTGATCGGGCCTACCCTTTGTGGCGGCTGTATCTTATTGAAGGCCTTGAGGATGGGCGCTTTGCCGTTTTTCTTAAGTTTCATCACTCGATGATGGACGGAGTCGCCGGGCTCAGGGTAATGGTCAATGCCATGTCCGGTGATATTCGAGAATCCGAAAACCTGCCCGCTTTCTGGCAGAGCCGGGTCGATAAATCAGAAGCACATCGTTTGCCAAGCCTGAAGCCGTTCGCAGTTAACTTAAAATCACTTCGATCGTTGCCGAAGCAAAGTTTTCAATTTATTAAACCTCTCTATCGCGATGTTAACCGGAGTATTCTGGATTATCTGAAAAGCAATCCCAACGCGGTTTTCTTTGGCCAGGCACCACGCAGCATTTTTAATCAAAAAGTCAGTGCATCCAGGCGCTATGCAGCACAGTCCTATTCAACTGCGCGTATGCGGGCCATTGCCCAACGACTTGATGCGACACTTAACGATGTGGTTCTTGCGTTATGTGGTAGTGCGTTGCGAATATACCTTAAAGACAGAAACGAATTGCCGGACACCCCATTGGTGGCAGCTATTCCGGTATCTATCCGTGAGCAGGGAGATAACAGTCTGAATAATGAGGTCGCCTTTACGCTGACCCATCTCGGTACGCATATCGCCGATCCGGTCAGAAGATTGCAGTCCATTAAAAATTGCATGGATTACAATAAAAAGAATTTACGGGAACTGTCGCCCGGACAGACGCTTGCAAGTGCTGTTATGAAGTTAGTGCCCGGGGCCGTCAATGCGGTGCTGGGATTAAAGCCGGACAATGCCTTGGCCAGTATCTGTATTTCCCATGTGCCAGGACCGCGGGAGGCGCTTTATTGGCAGGGAGCCAGATTGTCCGGACTGTATCCGGTATCGTTGGTTACCGATACCGGAGCGGTGAATATCACTATTATCAGCCGTCATGACTACGTCGATTTTGGGATAATAGCTTGTAGTAAAACGGTACCTTCAATGCAGCGATTAATTGATTATTTGGAAGACGGTTTGATTGAACTGGAGCAAGCACTATTACCCCCTTCAGTCGACGGCTTCTCTGCGGAATTGCATGATCCGGAACGCAGTTTGGTTACGGGTAAGGTAGAGCGAAAAGACGTTTGTTTTGAAGAAATCACTGACTAGCAGGGATCAACTACTGAAATGAGTGAAGCTAATAGCACTGTGACACGTGAGGATCTGTCTATCGAACTTGTGAAGGTCAATTTGAGTTTGAAGTCCCGATTTAAACTCGGTGTTATGAAGTTGATCTACAGAAAAATTCTGGGTTTTATTCTACGGGCAAAGCCAACGACCATTGCTTGGTTTCAATTGAAAACGGCAGGTTTGCCGTTACCGGTCATTGACGGTGTCCCTATATACTATGATGTGATCGGGCGCTCTTCGGGGCATTGTTTTGGAAATTTGAAGGACAGTAAACGGCCTGCCATTCTGTGGTTGCATGGCGGAGCGTTTATACTTCCTGCTTCGCCCACTGCTCACCACCCCACTGTTGGGAAGCTTTGCCAAAAATTGCGAGCAAACGCGTTTATGCCGGACTACCGCCTGGCCCCGTTTAACCCTTTCCCCGCCGGGTTGAATGATTGTGAGCAAGCTTACAGGGAACTTTTGGATCTGGGTTACCCCCCATCACAAATCGTATTGGGTGGTGATTCTGCTGGTGCAAATCTGGTATTTGGATTACTGCAAAGAATCCGTAAATCGGAACTGCCCATGCCAGCGTGTGCGGTTTCAATTTCACCAGTGACCGAGCTCGGGCGTGTCCAGGGGCCACCCTCGCGTACAGAGAACCAGAGCTTTGACGCGTTAATTCCAGCGTCCGGTTTGGCCAGTGCCTGGCAGTTGTATGGTGGAAATCAGGATAGTTCAGACCCCGAAATTTCACCCCTCTTTATGGACTGTCGTGCTTTACCGCCCTTACTCATAGTAGCCGGTGCTCATGAGATTTTGAGGGACGACGCGATTTTTATGGCGCAGCGCTGTCACGCTGCCGGGGTTTCCGTGAAGTGCCGCATTTGGGAGCGGTTGCCGCATGCGTTTCCATTATTTGCGAACGTGCTGCCGGAAGGCGCGCAATCATTTGAGGATATAAATGAATTTTTTATGGCACATCTTGGCAGTTCTAAGGCGACAACCAGGAGCGAACCCGACCTGGAAACCACAATAGATTAATTATTTAACGTATTGATATGTAACAGCTATTAAATCGGTGTTAGCGCACGATGCGAACGTGAACGATCTACTCACCGGTCAATTCAGTCCTCAACTCCCTTTTGAGAATCTTGCCCGCGCCGGAAAGCGGTAAGGCTTCTGTCCTTATGGTGATAGATCTTGGCTGTTTGTAATCAGCGAGTAACACTTTACAGTGTGTCGTGATCTGCTCCTCGGTGATTTCATGGCTGGGTTTTGGAACTACAACCGCATGCACTGTCTCGCCCCACTTGTCATGGGGCAGTCCTATCACAGCACACTGTGCGACAGACGGAAGCTCATAAATGGCTTGTTCCACTTCGACAGAATAGACGTTCTCGCCGCCGGATATAATCATGTCCTTGATGCGATCCACTATATAGACAAACCCTTGCTCGTCCATAAAGCCGGCATCTCCCGTATGCAACCAGCCACCACGCAATGCCTTTTCGGTCTCGGCTTCACGTTTCCAGTAACCCCGCATTACCTGCGGACCTCGTGCAATCACCTCCCCTGTTTCTCCGGTTGCCAGAATTTGATCGTCTTCATCCGCTATCCGTATTTCAGTGCCCATCATGGCCCGTCCTGCCGATTTAGCCTGGGGCAATGGCTCGCCTTTCCCGTGTCCGTCGGATTTCAGCAAGGTTAATACCGGAGACGATTCTGTCTGGCCATAGCATTGAGTCATATCGAGGTCGGGGTAGTGCTTCAGGATTTGTTTGGTGATCGTTTCCGGCATCGGAGAGGCGCCGTAAAACAGTCGGTTCAGGTTATTAAAAACGTCGTCGGCTACCGCAGGTTCCGCCATGATCATTTGGATCATGGTAGGCACCAGGACGGTGAAGCTACCCCGGTGCTCGGTAACCATTTGGGCCACACCAAGGGGTGTGAATTGTGGCAGGATGATATGGGTTCCGCCCAGCAAACTGACGACATGGGTGAACAGGGAGTCGGCAATATGGAACATGGGAGCGGCATGTAAATAGTTGCTGCCTGACGCCGCTAAACCGCAGTCGGCGATGAACGCAATACTGTGGCTCATTTGATTGTCGTGAGATAACAGAACACCCTTGGAGCGACCAGTAGTGCCGCCGGTGTAAAAGATACTGGAAACAGTTGAACCCGCCACCTCTTTTGCAAGGATGGGCTGATGAGAGGCAATAAGGCCATCGAGTGTGTCTAAATCCGCTGGCGGGCTACCGTCGTCTGCCCAAATTAGGGTGAGCTTAGTGCGTAAACGGTCGCTAAGTTTTTCAACGGTCGGCCAGTTTTGTTTATCAACCAACAAAACGGTGCTCTCACAGTCCTCTATCGCAAATTCAACCTCGGGAGCCGACCAGCGAATGTTAATCGGCACAATTGCCGCCCCAAGCCATTGAACCGCATAAGTCGACTCAATATTGCGATAGGTATTACCCAATAGCGTGGCCACATGATCGCCGTCTTTAACGCCGAGATGCTGGAGCCCCGCTGCCAGGTTAGCAACGTGGTCGTGCAATTCCGACCAGCTCAAATGAAGCGAACCCTGAATGATGGCAATATTCTCTGGGATGCGCTGCAGATTGGTAGAGAGACTTTCAGTGGTGTTCATCGGTCGCGTCCTGTAACTGATGTCTTTATTTCAAATCGCGGTAAGTATCTTTAGCGACCTTTAAAATTTCCCGGCCGTCTTTCTGTAACGGCTTTCACGCCTTCCGCAAAATCTTCTGTGGTCTGGAGTTTCAATTGTTCTCGGTGTTCGTGCATTAGCGTAGAGGTTACCTGCTGCACCAAATCACCGCGCAGGGTGGCTCGGGTTGCCAGTAAGGACAGTGGTGCGTTGGCCGCAATTTCGCTGGCGAACCGAATGGCGTCTTCCTGCAGCTGGTCTGCTTCTGCTATCAGATCCACCAAGCCCCATGCCTGTATCTCTTCGGATTTGTATCGGCGTGCATTTAATAGCATCTGGCTTGCCCGCTGTTGTCCGATCAGGCGCGGCAGCGTGTGCGTTAATCCGAACCCCGGATGAAACCCCAAGGCTACAAAGTTCGCTGAAAATCGTGCTGCGGGGCTGGCAATACGAAAATCTGCGGCAACTGCAAGTCCGAGGCCGGCGCCAATCGCTGCGCCTTGAACAACGGCAACAATCGGCTTTCGAGTAGCGAATATCCGTATCACCTGATCATAGAACTCGCGCAGCGGATCATCACTGTTGGCACCAAACCCGTTTTCCGACACCAGGTCGGCACCGGCGCAAAAAATAGTCCCCTGTGCTTTTAGAATAACTGCGCGTATCCCGTCATCCTGGTCCAGCTGTTGCAGCGCATCGGCGATATCTTTCAATAACCCCACGGTTGCGAAATTGAGTGGCGGGTTGCCGAATTCAATGCTGGCGATATGCCGGTCTGTTTGTCGCGTTATGACTACACTCATGCTCATACTTCCGTTTTTTTGACCTGGGTGTTACGCCGGTTCTGCACCTAGCTCATCTGCTGTAGGGGTTGAACTGAGTGTCAGCAATGCGATAGCACTGGCGCCCATCATCACTGCGGTCAAAATCAAAAACGGTACGTAGCTGTTGTAATGGTCATAAATGGATCCGGCTCCCAGTGGTCCAAATGCAGTGCCCAGAGAAAGCGCCATTACCAGGGCGCCGTATAGTGCACCGAAGTTTTTCAAACCGAAGTATTTTGCAGCGAGGTAAGCGATAACGTCCACTTCAGAACCCAGCGTCAGGCCGAATATAGCAGCAGCCAAGGATTGGCTAAGCGGATTGCTGCCATCATAAATCAATAAAAGACAGGCAAAAATAGGGATCACAAAAGCGACCGCGCCTATCAGGTGGCTGGGGAACCGGTCGAGTAAAAAGCCAGTACCGAGCCTTCCGATTATCGAAAAGATACCGATCAAAGAAGCCACCCCTGCTGCGGCCAGTGGATCGGTTCCGCTGTCTTTCAGGATCGGTACAAAGTGCACCACGATACCGATCGCAGTGAAAGCGAAAAAGCCACCTGCCATCAAGAGTTTATACAGTGCTGGTGAACGGATACCTTCGGCGATGGTTAGGCCGGCTATGGTGTCCTTGTCGATCGGTGCTGCTTTAGTAACTTTCTGGTCTCTGGCTCCCCGGAAGCAGAAGAACATAAATGGCAGCGTCACTAAAACCCAAATTCCGGACATAGCCATGTAAGATGTCCGCCAGTCGTATTTTTCGATCAACCACGTGGCCAGTATTGGAAACACGGTGGCTGCGACTGACGCTCCGGATAAGGTAATAGCCAAGGCTAATCCACGAGAGGCAACAAAACGGCTATTAACTGCGCTGGTCCACACGGTAGCCTGCACAAACATGGTTGATACCGCCAACAAGCACCACAGTGTAATCCAGTTAGCTTGAGTGCCGGTTGCAGTGCCCAACAGGGCAACGCAGCCGCACATCAAAATTACACCGGTTAGGCCTACCCGGCGGGGGCCGATTCGATCCACCAGAATACCGATGGGTATACAAAACAAGGCGCTTAGGAAAGCGGCAATAGTGATGCCGGATGACACTTGGGCCCGGGACCAGCCGAACTCCTGCTGGATGGGATCGATGTAGGGACCCATTGAATAAACGTACATAACTGCAGTGGCATACCCCAGAGAAGCGGCGATGGGTAAATACCAAAAGCTGCGCCACTCGTTAAGTGCGCTTCGTGATTCGACCATTGTTGTTGCCTCGTTCAGTTCTACTTATTGTTCTATTGAGTGTTCGGTACTGGTGCCTTTGCACAGTATTTCTAATTGAGCATTTGCTTGTATTGGTGTACGCATACAGATGCTAATATACAGCAATGTTGTGTAATAATAACCTGCTCAGTCAAGTAAAAGAAACCCTTGGCAATAAGGGAATGGTCGGCAGGTATGTACAGGCCGGGGATCCGGCCACGTTTTGCTAGCAATCTCTTTTACATAAATTGCATTGCGACCCGGTAAGCCACAAACTGGTGATCACGACTATAACAATAAGGAAGGTGAATATGATCGCTAATCTTTTTTTACCGGCGCATCTGAAGATAGGCGCAGGCGCCCGTCACGATATTCCGTCGGTGCTAAAGCAACTGAATTTGAGCAAACCGTTTCTGGTTTCCGACCCGTTTATGAAATCCTGTGGTTACCTGGAAGAGTTGTCGCAAACCCTTGTCAGAGCAGATATTTCCTTCGGCGTATTTAGTGATTGTGTGCCTGATCCGACCACGGATTCCGTTAACGAAGCTCTGGCCGGATGGCAACAGGGAAACTATGACTGCATCATTGCCCTGGGTGGAGGAAGCTCGATCGATACCGCGAAGGCGCTGTCGGTATTGGCTCGCCATGGCGGTGCGATGCGTGACTATAAGGCCCCCAACCCGGTGCCGGCTGGCTTTCCGTTGATTGCGATCCCTACTACCGCCGGTACGGGATCTGAAGCCACTCGTGCAACGGTGATCACCGATACCGAAAGCCAGGAAAAAATGCTCTGTATGGGTTTTGGGTTCTTGCCTGTAGCGGCATTGGTGGATTTTGAGTTGACTCTGTCCATGCCTTACCGGCTAACGGCTGATACCGCCCTCGATAGCCTCTGTCACGGAATGGAAGCGTATGTCAGCCGCAAGGCTAATCCGTTTGTGGACCCGATTGCGCTGTCGTGCATATCCAGCATTGCCGCTAACGTGGGTATTGCCTGCGCAGAACCGCATAATCGGGTTGCTCGCGAAGCATTAATGTTAGCTGCTACTCAGGGGGGCATCGCGTTTTCAAATTCGTCTGTTACGTTAATTCATGGTATGAGCCGGCCAATAGGCGCTTTCTTCCATGTGCCACACGGAATGAGCAACGCAATGTTGATGTGTGAAATCACCAGATATTCAATACCCGGCGCTACATCCCGCTACGCAGATTGTGCCCGCGCCATTGGCGTTGCCGCAACCGCAGAGCGTGATGATAAAGCAGCTTATCGTTTGCTGGACAGATTAATAGAGATCTGTGATCAGCTGGATGTGCCCTCTCCTCGCCAATACGGTATTGACCGGGATCAATACCAGCAATTGATTCCTACTATGGCCGCCCAGGCGTTGGCCTCGGGGTCTCCGAATAACAACCCGGTGATTCCGGATCAGCGGGCTATCGAACAGATTTATGAAACTGTTTATTCTTGAAAAAGCTACAATAACATCCGAGTATCGGGGGGTATATGTCTACACAAGCATTCGTCAAATCAATCCGTTTCAACTGTTTCAGTGTCATTGCATTCATCGCAGTCAGCATTAATGCGTTCGCTGACGGTGGGGATTGGGAAAGCCAATATTCCGAAGACGGTCTTGAGGTTTTCACAAGAGCAGTCGAGGGGGCTCAGGTTAAAGCGTTTAAAGTTCAAACGGTGTTTGATGCCCCGCTGCAATCGGTCATTGCGGTGATCGGTGATACCGAGAATTACCCCAACTGGTTTCACCTGTGTGAGTCTTATACTTTTGTTGAAGCCCCTGCTGCTGCCGGAGCCTACACAAGTTACTATATTGTAAGTGCGCCCTGGCCTTTAAAGGACAGAGACGTGTATGTTAAAAACAGGATCAGCCAGGATGCTGAAACCTATACGGTTACGATAAAGTCCAGCGGTGCAGCTGATTTCGCACCAGTGAAAAAAGGGTACACCCGGGTGCCGGACGTTTCGGCTTACTGGACCTTTAAGCCGGTCGACCGCAACAAGACCTATGTTGAGTTTATGGGCCATGGTTATCCCGGTGGTATTATTCCGGTGTGGATTGCCAATATGGTGGTAACCGACGTGCCAAAAAAGACGTTCCAGAACCTGCGCAAAGTGTTGACAGAAAGCCGATACGATATTGCGAACGTGAGTCAGAAAGAACCCGCTTTTCCGAATCTGAAATTTCCTGATTCCCGAGTAAGTTTAAAATAAACGACAGGTCAGAGCCGGAGCAATTGAATATCACCCCGGCTCTGATCAGCCACCACACACTAAAATGCGACTCACAATGCGACGTACCAAACGTTATTCGGGCATAACCCGTTCGCAAATCAATGCTTCCGGTGCCACGTATTTAGTTGTTGACCATCCGCCATCGAGTGCGATGGTTTGGCCGTTGATGTAGCTGCCGTCTTTGGATGCCAGAAAAAATACGGTATTCGCAACGTCATCCACGGTGCCGTCACGATCAAATGGCGTAAGTTCCTGATTGGTGCGTTGAAATCCGGGATGATCCCAGGCTGCTGCGGTCATGTCGGTTTTGACTACGCCGGGTGCTACTACATTGGAGCGTATTCCCTTGGCACCATACTGGACCGCAAATGCCTGGCTCATGCCGATCATACCGGCTTTGGCCGTGCAGTAGATGCCGCCGTCCAGCCCGCCCAGTAAACCGAATACAGATCCGATATTCAGGATAGAAGCGCCGGGCTGCATCGCTCTGAGGGCTTCACGCGCAAAACGGAACGGCGCTTTCAGGCTAATATTCAGTACGTCATCAATCATCTGGTCGGTGGTGTCTCCGGGAGGAGCCCAGGATCCGGAGCCGGCATTGTTAACCAGGCAATCCAACCGCCCAAACGATTCTAACGCCAGATCCACAGCGCGCTGTGGAGCGTCTTTTTCAGTTACATCAGCCACCAGGTATTCAACTTCCGTGAGGTCAGCCAGATCCTGTTTCAGTTGTTCAAGCCGCTCCTGGCGCCTGGCGACAGCAACAATACGCCAGCCTTCCTTGGCAAATTTGCGGGCGATACCGTCGCCAATGCCGGAGCTGGCACCGGTAATCAGAACAACCGGTTTATCTGATTTGTTTACCATGAGATCTAGAGCCTCTATCTAATTGTAATTATATCGTCGTCTTTATCTGGGCATCCGGGCATAGCCCTTGCCAGCCGACTGGTAGTTATAGTCCGTACGATATTAAACAAAATGCATCAGCCATGACGAGGCAAGGCGGGGTCGGAAAGGAGGTAAATGCAGTTGCAGGCATGTCTCTAAGCGCCATCAGACTATTTTCTGCTGATTCCACGGACTCTGCACTGACGGTAGAGTCTGTGGCGCGAACTGTCAGGAGTTATCACGCTGTCTCGTGGTAAAACAACGCTATCTAATGTAGGTAAATCCATCTCCATCGATCCCCGGACAGGCGGTAAAACATGACTAAGTCGTTGAATATTGACGAGCTAAAAGAAGAAGCCAAACAGTATATTCGTTACGAAAAGGATACTGATAACAAGATCGCGTATTTGACGTTCGACCGGCCCAAAGCACTCAACGCCACTACCACTGGCATGCGCCAGTACTATGCCGATCTAGTGTTTAAGGCGAACGTAGACGATGACGTAAAAGTATTGGTAATTCGTGGCGAAGGGGAGCATTTCGGCAGTGGTGGTGACCTCCAGGAGCAGGCTGGAATGTACGGTGAGGAAGGTGAAGACATGTCCTTGCTGCATGAATTCGGGATTAATGACCCGGACGTAAAATATCCGCCACGGGGCTCCTATCGGTTTTTGCATAGCATGACGGACCACTACGCAAAAGCGCCCGCCGGCAATCGCCCGCTTCAGGAATTCAAAAAAATCAGCATTATAGAAACGAAGGGTTATTGCTATGGGTGGCACTTTTATCAAGCCGCCGACGCCGACTTACTGATTTCATCGGAAGACACGTTGTTTGGGCATCCGTCCTTTCGTTATGCCGGTTGGGGGCCCCGGATGTGGACCTGGATTGAACAAATCGGGCTGCGTAAATTTTCTGAAATGCTTTTCACAGGTCGACCATTTACGGCCGCGGAAATGTACGAAACCAACTTTATTAACAGCGTTGTGCCGTTGGAAAAACTGCAGGACGAAACTAAAAAGTACGCCATGGCGTGCTCCATTAGCCGGCCGATGGATGTGGTTCAGGTGCAAAAAACCTTTATTGAGCTGTACAAACAGTATCGCGGGGAATACATGGGCAGTTTACTGACGGGGTTTGTTGAAGGCATGTTACCGATGATGATGAATGACCGCAAAAATCAGGCAGGTGTGGACGCTGATACTTTTGATAAAGGCCTCAACAATGTGGTCAAGGATATCGATATGTCCTATCCGCCTGAGTGGCGCATGGGCATGTCAAACCGGAAAAAACCGTAACCGCGAGGAACGCCATTATGTCATTTGAATTAAATAAATTGTTGGCTGCCAAGCGCGAGCCATTACCGACCAGCAGCGAGCTTGATCCGGTCACTGCAAGTATTATTCGTGGTGCTTTGGAGACGATCTGTTTTGAAGCCTGTGCTCATCTCGGGCGGGCCGCCTCCTCCCCTATTATCAACCAATCGAACGAACGTAATTCTTCCATTATCGATTCTAATGGCCGCTTGGTGGTGGGCTCTGTCGGCACACCTCATCTAACCTTCGTAACCCAGCTCACAGTACGCTACGGGTTGATGCACCTGGAGGATTACGATTGGGGCCCTGGTGATGTATTTCTTGGCAATGACCCCGATCATGGTGGCGGGCACTTGCCGGACTACAACGTGTACGCGCCGGTATTCGATGACGACGGTAACCTGGTGATGGTGCAGGCTCTGCAAGCGCACCAGGGCGATACGGGAGGTAAAGATCCGGGTGGGTTCACCCTGGAGGCAACCGATATTTTTACCGAAGGGCTGGCGATACCCTGCCTGAAGTTGGTACATCGTGGTGAAAAGCGTCGCGATGTCATTAAGCTGGTTGAACGCAATAACCGCTTTGCCACATTCTCCGGTGACCTGGCCGCGATGATCGGTGGCGTTCAGATGGCGGCGCGGGAGCACCAGGCTCTGATCCGTAAATACGGTACTGACAATGTTCGAGCTGCGTTGAATTACAGCGTAGAAAATACGGAATCCCGGTTTCGTGAAGAGATCGCTAAATGGCCCGACGGCACCTATGAATCAGATGTGTGGATTGATGCGGATACGCAGGGTACACCAGACGTGCACGTACATGTCGCCTGCAAGGTGAAGGGGGATCAGTTGACGGTGGATCTGACCGGCACCGATGATCGCCAGAATCTGGTTGGTGTTTGGAATACCTTCGGTAACACTCGTGGTTATATCATGATCCAGTTGGGTAGCATGGTCGACCCGACCATTCCCAAAAACGAAGGTTTGTTCAACGCGGTTGAGTTTGTTATTCCGGAGGGCTGTATTGCGCACCCGCCACCAAACAAACCCGCTGCACTGGGCTCTTTTCATCCTGCCTGTGAGATCACGGAAGCGGTTTGTATTGCGTTATCGAACGTCGTACCGGAACGGGCCCAACCCCAGGTCTATAAAATCGGAATGCCGAACGCGGTCATTGGCTTCTATGATAACGGAATGATGTGGATGGATCAGGGTGTGGACTCGCGCTCTATGGATGTGTCCGCGGTTAAAGGTGTAGACGGCTGGGGCTCTTGCCCTGCTTCGTTGGGATCGTTGCTGTTGTCGATGGCGGAAGAAAGCGAAGCCCGTTTTCCGGTGATGAATGTTAGCCGGGAAATGACCACCGATGGTGGCGGTGCCGGTCAATGGCGCGGTGCGCCCGGTAGTCTGAACGTTAAGAAAGTGCTCGAGCCAGTATCGGCTATGGCCTGGATGGTTTCGGCCAAGCATCCGCTACGTGGAATGTGTGGTGGCGATGATGCTATCCCTTACAGTAACCACTTTCTGGTCGGTACCGATAAAGAATACAAAATTGAGCTGGTTGAAAGCACTCAATTGCCCACCGGTGCAGTAATGGCCTATCAGCATGGTGGCGGCGCTGGATTCGGTCTTGCTATCGACCGTGATGCAGATGCAGTGAAAGAGGATGTACTCGACGAATATGTGAGCCTGGCAGCGGCGAAGGACAAGTACGGCGTCGTTCTGACCGGCAGCCTGGAAGAATACGATCTTGAAGTTGATCGGGCCGCAACCGAGGCCTTAAGAAGTACCATGAGAAGTAAGCAAAATGAACAAGGAGCACAGCAATGAGTTATCGTGTAGGTATAGATATCGGCGGTACGTTCACCGACTTTGCTTTGCTCAAAGGCGATGAGGTTATTCTTCACAAAAACCTCAGCACACCGGAAGACCGCTCAATTGGTGTAATGACCGGGTTGGAAAAATTAGCACAAAAAGAATCCTTAACACTCAGTGACTTTCTTGCTCAGTGCGATGCGATTGTGCACGGAACCACGATTGCCGATAACACGCTTATTGAAATGAACGGTGCTGTTACCGGTCTGATTACCACAAATGGGTTTCGTGATGAAATGGAATACCGCCGTGGCTTCAAAGAGGATATCTGGGATTCGACTTTGAAACCTTTTAAGCAGATCACGCCCCGCCGCCGCCGCTTAACTGTGCCGGAACGTATACTATTCGACGGTTCGGTTTATGAAGAACTGGATGAAGCGGCTGTGCGAGAGGCCTGTCGCAAGCTGAACAAGCAAAACGTAGAATCGGTGGCGATTTCATTGCTATTTTCTTTCGTCAATTCTGCTCATGAATTACGGGTCGCAGAAATAGTGAAAGAGGAAATGCCCAACGCTCACCTGTCCATTTCGCACCAGGTTTTACCGCGCGGACCGGAATACGACCGCACCAGTACCACGGTAGTGAACGCGTACGTCGGACCGCGTGTCACATCCTATTTGGAAAAACTGGTCAGTCGCCTACGCGACGGAGGGTTTCAAAATCAGTTGCTGGTGATGCAAGCCAGCGGCGGCGTAATGACCAAAGAGTACATTGACGGATCGCCCATTCGGGTGCTGGCTTCGGGTCCGGCTGGCGGAGTAATCGGCTCCGCTCACACCGGTTCGGCCAAGGGAGCCCCTAATCTGTTGTGCGTGGATATGGGAGGTACCTCCTATGATATGTCGATCGTACTAAACGGCACGGCTCCGGCTACCTCTGGCTGGAACATGCATCATCGCTATTTGATCGGTATGCCGATGGTTCAGGTGGAAACCCTGGGTGCCGGTGGTGGTTCGATTTGTCAGATTAATGCGGGTGAAGTTCAGGTTGGCCCGCGTTCTGCGGGATCCGATCCCGGCCCTATGTGTTACGGTCGCGGTGGTACAGAGCCCACGGTTACCGATGCGTTATTAATGTTGGGCATCCTTTCTGCGGATGGCGAATTTGCTGGTGGTAGTTTCTCATTACAAAAAACCGGTGTGGAAGACGCTTTTCAAGTGCTGGGTGACGAGATGGGCTACAGCGCTGAAGAGGCTGCGTTTGATTGTTGGCGTGTGGTGAACGCCAATATGATTCAGGCCATTCGCAGAACCACGGCGGGCAAAGGCATTGATCCCAAAGAAATGGTGATGCTGGCTTACGGTGGTAATGGTCCTGCATTTGCGGCCGTGCATGCGGATGCATTGGGGATCGAAAAAGTATTAGTGCCGAAAGCGTCGCCCACCTTTTCCGCCTTGGGCACTCTGGTTGCTAAACCTACGATTGATGAAGAACGTTCTTGTAATTGTTCCGTGGGCAGCCCTGATTTGGATACCATGAAGACCATGTGGCAACAGCTTGAAGCACGCGCACTCAAGTATTTTGCGGACGCCAAATTCAGCGGGGACCAGATCCGGTATCAATTCCTGGTGAATATGCGTTATGCCGGACAGAATTTTGCAGTCAGTTTTGAAGTGCATGATTGTCGTGGTTCTCAGGATTATCTGTTTTTGAATGACGGTTTCGGAGAAAAAGCCCTGCAAGCATTCAATAAACGCCATATGCAAGAATTCGAGCATATTCGTGAAGGCGAGCTGCCAGAAATTATTGGTGTCCGGTTGGTTTCATCTGTTAATACCACTGCGCCGGCTGTGGGACAGGGGTTCAATTCTGCCAAGCAGAACGCCATACCGGTAAAAACCCGTCGCGCCAATTTGGGCGAGGGTTACCAGGACACCTCGATTTTTGAGGGCGCAGCGTTGCAGCCAGGTCACGAGATTCAGGGGCCAGCCATTATCGAGGAAACATTCACAACCATTGTGGTGTATCCGGGCTGGAACGTGATGGTGGATGATTCAGGTGATTATGAAATGAGGAAAATTAAAACTTCCTGATGAGGAAGCGGCCGCCGGTGCCTGGGGTACCGGTGGCTTTATTACGTTTAATTATTAAAAATGCGGTTGTGATTTTGATCGACTCGTTCGTTCAGTTTAACGAAATCTTTTGTCTGTATTGCTTCGGCGTTAACCCCGTCCAGCGCTTGAATGCGCGGCCAAAACTCGATTGTTCTGAGTAACCCAAATTGGCGGCGACATCATCTAGAGAATATTGCGCTTGTTTCAGGTAATTTTCCGCAAGCGCAATACGCTGCTCTTCAAGAATATCGGAAAAGCTAAGTTGAGATTCGCTTAATTTAGCCTGCAAGGTACGGACAGATACGTCCATTTTTGCAGCGCAACGTTCGATGGTGCAGTTGCCTTCCGATAAAGACGAGCGAACATAATCCTGAACTCGATCAGCCAGGGTAATTCGTGCCGCTTCTTTTACACGCCCCAGATACCCGCCCAACAGTTTGAACAACAGTTTGTTGGCGCTGGTAATCCGCTGATCCAATACTTGCGCTGGAAACGCGATCAGGTTTTCGGTGGTGCGGCTGTTGAAACGGCAGCCGAGTTGACGTTCCAGTTCGTCAATATCTTTGTGCCGGGTATCAACGGCAAGGTTGACGTAGTCGGGCCGGAAATTTCGGCCACCAAGTTGGCGCAACAGTTTCAGATTTAATAATGCTGCCTGGTAGTTGGCCTGCTTATTGTTGCCCAGATCAGTACGCACACCCCATCGCAATATCGCAGTCTCGTCATTCACGATTAATTCCTGCATGGCAGCGGGCGAATGGGTAACGGGAATGAATTTGGTCAAGCAATGGATGGCTTCCCGGACAGTGGATGAAGCTCTGCACAAGGCGGTAACGCAACCGTAAACATCGGGCTCCTGCAATTGGGCGAGACGCAATCCGAACAGCGGGTCGTTCAACGATGAGCTGCAATCTTCGAGTAAGTTAACGTAAGACTGGCAATCAATATAATGATCTGGATCGCTCAGCCGGAAGGGGTCAATATCGTGGCGTTCCAAAAGACGGTGGGGATCAGCACCCTGGTTGCGAGCTAAAAAAGGGAATGCACCCAGGTTTGCGATGCGCATCTGACGTTCTGTCGGCATCACTTCCAGGGGGCCATCCAAGCTGAAAAATTGGTTGGTGTTCATGCGCCTCTCCTCTCGGGTTCTTATTGTTCTTATCTTTATGCTGTTTTCCGGACCCTGTTCGTTCCCCTTTTATCTGGCACCAACTGTGTATTGATTCTCGTCTACTGTCAGGAACCTTGTGGCAGCCTATGGAAACCTATAAATCCATACTACTGCACACCAGTGTTGTTGTATACCTTGAACAGATACAAATAAACTAACTGAATTCGGAAGGTGTCGGCATGACGGCTTTGCACGGAATCAAGGTGCTGGAGTTGGCGGAGAGCGTCAGCGGTGAATATTGCGGCAAGCTGCTTGCCGACTTTGGCGCAGTGATTATCAAAATCGAAAAACCCGGTTGCGGAAGCCCTACCCGCGCGTTGGGGCCCTTTAGTGGCGGGGTCCCCGATCAAGCGGAGGGGAACGAAAACAGCGGGCTGTTCGGCTATCTCAATACCGGCAAGCAATCTGTTGAACTGGATCTGGATTCCGAGGCGGGGCACCAGGCGCTTCAGGTTTTATTGGGTCGGGTGGATGCGGTCATCGATGACCACAGTGCTGAGTGGTTAAGCAGGTTAGGTCTGGATGCAGGGATTGTGCAACAACAGCATCCCGGGCTGGTGGTTTGTTCCATCTCTAACTATGGTCTTGAGCCACCTCAAGATCGTCTTTATGGCGAAGATATCAATGTGTTTCATGCCAGTGGTTGGGGCTTCCATACGCCAACCGGCGCGTCGCCTACCCTACCCCCCCTTCAGGGGGCAGGTCGGTTTCTGCCCAGTTACGAAGCCGGATTGGAGGCCGCCCTGTGTATTGCTGCGTCGCTTTTTGAACAAGTGGATTCCGGCGCGGGGCAGTTTATTGAAATCTCCAAACTGGAAGTGCTGGCATCCCGCATAGATTACGTATTGGCGCAGATGGTCAACGGCGATATGAACGTAGGTACTGAACGTCATGCGTTCGACCTGGGCGGGCCTGCGGGCATTTTCCCCTGTAAAGATGGGTATATCTATATCTGGCTATCTTCTCCAGCTCATTGGGAAGGATTGCGCAATTTACTCGACGATACGGATTGGATGAATGATTTTCCGGACAACTGGCTGGAGCGTGAATGCACTCCAGAGCGGGTAGCATTGTGCCGCCAACATCTTGTGTCGTGGCTAAAAACTCAGAATAAACATACGGCAGCCGAAAAAGCACAGCAGTTGGGAGTGACGCTGGTGGCAGTTAACAATGCCGAGGATCTGGTGGCCTCCCCGCAATACCAATTCAGAGAATATTTTGTCGAACTGGAGCACGAGGCTTTGGGCACAACCCGTTATCCTACCGTACCCTACCGATTAAGCGCTACGCCAGCCAAACCTGGCCAGGCCGCTCCATTACTGGGGCAGCACAACCATACCGGTTTTCATGATCAGGATGCAGTCCCGGCCGGAGGTGCCCAATGACCCAAGCCATTCAACGACGAGGTGGCCCATTACAGGGTGTGCGGGTTGTCGAGTTAACCAAAGTGTGGGCTGGTCCGTATACCGGCAAGCTCCTGGCCTTTTTGGGCGCGGAAGTAATTCGCATTGAGAGTGAGAAGTCCTTGGATGTGACCCGGGTATATGGAGTAGACGACATTAATAACGCGCCTGGCTTCAAATCCGTAAATCCACAGAAACTCAGTGTGCAGATTGATATGAAGTCGGAAGCCGGTATCGATCTTATTCTCAAGCTGCTGCGTGAATCGGACATTCTAATCGAAAATTTGCGCCCGGGTGCAGTGAAGCGGCTAGGGCTGGGTTATGACGCTGTGAAAGCAGTCAAACCTGACATTGTGTACACCTCTATGGGTATGTATGGCAATGAAGGACCGCTCAGTTATCAGACCGGGTACGCGCCTTGTTTTGCTGCCCTGAGCGGCCTTAGTTCCCTGGTTGGTTACGAAGGCCAGCCACCGGCGGGGATGAATGTGCGATATGCTGATTCAACCTTTGGCGCGGCCGCGGCCTTTGCCACTATGGCAGCGTTGTTTCACCGCCGCCGAACCGGTGAAGGCCAATATGTTGATGTTTCTGCGGTCGAGAGCATGAGCAGTATGATCGGCGACTCCCTCATGGACTATACCCTCAACGGCGCAGTCCAGCCTTGCGATGGCAACCGGAACCCCGATATGGCACCCCATGGTGTCTACCCTTGCCTCGACGATGAATGGGTTTGCATCGCTGTAAACGACGATAGGCGTTGGCAGGCTCTAGCCAGAATCATGACGCCCTCAGGTCTAGAAAATGACAGTCGATTCAATAGATTAGCCGATCGCAAACAGAATGAAAAAGCCCTCAATGAGCTTATCAGTCGGTGGGCTTCAACTCAGAATGCGCAAACGCTGGCATCGGAACTTCAGGCATTGGGCATTGCCGCAAGCAAAAGCCAGAGTTCGGTTGATCTGGTGGCAGACGGTCAACTATGGGCCCGTGAATTTTATCGGGAAGTGGCTTATAGCGACGGCTCATCGGGCACCATTGTCGGGCCGGGTTGGAAGATGTCTAGAAACGCCGACATCACCAGCGGAGCCCCCCGTCTGGGGGAGCACAACGCTTACATTCTTGGTGACGTGCTCGGTCTATCCCCCGAAGAACAACAACAGCTCTGCTCTGCTGGTGTTACCCGATAGCTGTGCCCTCTCCTTGGATTGCGTGAAATGTGCATGAATTGACGCAGAGTGGAGAGAGTCGATACCGGGCAACGGATATATTTAGCATAGGGAACCGTTGAATACATTCGTTGTACGGTGTTGTAGCAGGCAATGTTAACGACATTGTAATGAACATTCGGGAGAGATGATGTGACAGAAAAGCTCTTTGCATTTGATGAACGAAATTTTCACGAATGCCAGTCCACCTTTCGGGGTGAGAATAATCAGGAATACTATCTGGGTGAATATACCATTGATGGTGGCTCTAATATTAACGTGCGCGCGGACAAAAAGGCCGTTGGCGCCTATTCGATTATTCGATTGCTATCAAAGTCACGCCTTTTCTTCCGGCGGTCCTGGTCACATATCCGAGAAGATGCGACGGATGTCACCGTTCTTTGGTTCGTCAAACGCGGCAGCATCAGTATCTCTCACCAAAGTGGAAAGTGCACCGCGAGTGCCGGGGAATTCGTAATTACCAAGTCCATGGCGCCCTTCACCATGGAGTGCAAAACAGACGATCAATCAATCCACGAAGTACTTCATGTTGTCGTCCCTTCTCATATTTTCAGACGGTTTTTTCCTGATGAAATTAATGCAGGTTTCTGCACATCGGTGGAGCGTCGCGAATTTAGGATTGCAGAACGTATGCTGGCGGAAGTGTACGAGGACCCCGGCGATCTAACCAGTCGGGTTGAACAGGTCTTAGTAGACAGTGCGCTGTCCATTCTGGCTGAAGGCTTGAAAAACACCGAGAACTCCATGCACGAACGTCAAACGCTGTCGCAAAAACGACGCCAAGATGTATTGCGCTTCGTTGAGATTCATTTGTCGGATCCAAAATTGAATGCTGAAATGGTTGCGCAAGCGTGCGGAATTTCCAGACGGTACCTGTCCCACCTATTGCGTCAGCATGGGACATCACTTCCGAATTTGATTTGGGATTGGCGGCTAAAAACAGCACACGAGTGGCTTTCGACTGAAGTTGGCCGGGACGTGTCCATCGCTGAGATTGCCTATCGTATTGGTTTTAAAAGTCCAGCCCACTTCAGTCGCTTATTCAAGCGTGTTTATAAAGTCAGTCCCCGGGAATTCCGGACCACGAAAGCAGATAAAGTGGCTCAGCCGGAACTAAAAGAATTTTTTGTGAGTGGACCCAGCTCAATACAATGAGCGTTGTCGCAACAGGAACACACAAGTGAGAGGAAGACGATGAACAGCAGTGAAAACGCCGGCACGAATACAGGTTGCCCCGTCGCACATGAGTCAATGGCGCTGAAGGATATGTCGTTGGCAGATCCGATGATTCAAGCACACCCCAAGCACTTTTATACCAAGCTGCGTAACGAAAGCCCGGTCCATTACGATGAAAAACTGGGTATGTGGCTGGTGTCGCGCTACGAAGATATTGTAACGTTGCTGCGTGACCCCAAAACCTATTCCGACAAGCATGGTTATGAGGCCCAGTATGCCAGTGGCTTTTTCGCCGAATTCAAACAAATATTGGAAGAGCAAGGTGGCGGCTTCTTTGCGGATGCAATAAAGAGTGATCCGCCAGAGCATACCCGTATCCGAACGTTATTGAACGGCGCATTCACCGCGCATCGCGTAAAAATGCTCGAACCGGTTATAACTCGCATTATTGCTGATTTGGCAGACCAACTGGCTGAGAAAGCGGCTAATGGTCAGGTAGTGGACGGTGTAAAAGATTTTGCTATTCCGCTAACGATAGCGGTTATCTGCGAACAGCTGGGCATGAGCCAGTATGACGGTGATAAAATTTCTGAGTGGTCTGCCGCGATCACAGCGCAAATTGGTCGCATGCAGAATCGCGAGCAAATGGTTGAGAACGCCATGAAAGTTTGCGAACTGCAGAATTACATTATCTCGCAAATGAAAGATCGAGAAAACGAACCCAAGGAAGATATGATTTCGGATTTGGTGCATGCCACGCTGGACGATGGAGGCAAGTTGGAATTCGGAGAGGCTGTCTCTCTTATCCGTGCATTGATTATTGCGGGCAATGATACCACTGCTACAGCGATCGGGAATCTGATGTTTATTCTGGCGACACAACCGGATTTGGCGCAGCAGTTATTCGATAATGTTGAAGATGAACGCTATCTGAACCGTTTTGTGGAAGAACTACTGCGCTTTGCGCCGCCGGTTCGTGGACTTGCGAAAATGACCACCTGTGAAACCGAACTGGGTGGCGTGAAATTACCAAAGGACGCCCACATGCTGGTGCTGTACGGATCGGGTAATGATGATGAATCACGATTCGAATGCCCTCGTACTTTTGATGTGTCACGAGGGAATACCGGGACACATGTTGCCTTCGGCGTCGGGATTCATCGCTGCATCGGTGCTTCACTGGCGCGTATGGAAATTAAAGTGGCCGCAAAAGAGCTGATTAAACGGGTAAGTGACATAAAGCTGGCGATTGCACCTGAAGATATAACCTATCAGCAATCCGTCGCGGTTCACGCGATCTCGTCTTTGCCGATCACCTTGAATCGTCGCTAATAAACGGCAGCGATCAAAATAGGCAGACTTCAGGGTTATCTATCCAGCATGCGAAATATCATCGGCGTCAGGCACGCCCAGCGGGAGGTTTAAGTGGGACAGGATCTAGCAGGTAAAGTAGCCATAGTTACCGGTGGTGCCGGTGGCATTGGGCGAGCAACGGTAGAATTGTTTGTGCGCGAAGGCGCAAAGGTGGTAATTGCCGATATCAATGACGAGCAAGGCGAGAGCCTGGCGAGCGAACTGGGCGAATCCGCCTACTACCGTCGCGTTGACGTCTCCAAAGCCGACCAGATGCAAGCATTGGTTGATTTTACGGTGGAGCATTTCGGGGGCTTGCACATTATGTTCAATAACGCGGGCATCTCCGGTGCCCAGCACGCCCGCTTCCTGGATGATGATCTGTCGGACTTTAACAAGGTGGTGGGTATTAATCTGTTCGGCGTGATGGCGGGTAGCAGCAGCGCGGGCAAGTATATGTCCAAGAATGGTGGCGGCGTCATTATCAACAATGCGTCTATCGCGGGCCTGCTTCCGGGTCAGGCATTGATGACTTATCGTGCCACTAAAGCAGCGATGATTATGTTCAGTAAATCTCTGGCCATTGATTTGGCAGAATACGGCATTCGCGTGAACTGTCTTGCACCCGGTCATATCCGCACCAGTTTGACGGCGTTTTCTATGCCGGGCATGACAGAAGAGCAAATTGAGCGGGTTAAACAAGCCATCTCCCCTGCTTTTGATTCCAATCAACCCCTTAAACGTCATGGTAAACCGGATGATGTTGCACAGACGGTGCTGTTTTTGGCCAGCGACCGGGCTGCCCAAATTACGGGTGTGGTTTTGCCAGTCGATGGCGGTATTACCGCTGGTGATCCGGTGAACCACTTGCGGGAAATACAAGAAGCGCGCGCACAAGCGCTGGCAGATATTCAAGGGGGCACCCTTTAAGGGTGTTCAAGGTTAAAAGCTCAGGAGTTTATGAGTAATGAGTGCAGTAAAAATTACCTTTGTGGAAATCAGTGGTACTGAAAAAGTAATCGAGAATGTCGAAGTTGGCGACAACATGATGCAGATCGCTCAAGCCAACGGTGTTGAAGGCATACTCGGTGAATGCGGTGGTGGCTGTGCCTGCGGTACCTGTCACATCTATGTTGATCCACAATGGCAGGAAGCCGTTGGCGAAGCCAGCGAAGTGGAAGACATGACCCTGGATATGGTGTATGAGACGCGCAAACCCAATAGCCGGTTGTGCTGCCAAATTGATGTCAGCGCGGATATGGATGGTCTGCGGGTAATGGTGGCGCCGGAAACGCTGTGATTCGTTTCGCTTGAGACGCGGGTGTTCGGTGGTTGTACTAATCAATTTATAATGGGCTGGGTTGCCTTAATAGTTCCGGAGAAAAAGAATGATTCAATCAGAAACCTATGATGTCATCGTGGTGGGTTCGGGAGCGGCCGGAGCATTGGCGGCTTTACGTGCTGCGGATCTTGGTTTGTCAGTATTGATCGTAGAAAAGGCGCATAAATACGGTGGCACTTCTGCTACCTCCGGCGGTGTGATGTGGATCCCGAACAATCAATTAGCACCCAGTGATGACGACCGCGATAAGACATTTACTTATATTGACAGCTTATTGCGAGGGCCGGTGCAGCGTGACCGATTGGAGGCGTACGTTGATGAGGCGCCGAAGATGGCGAACTTCTTGAAATCCATCGGTGTACCGCTCACTCAAGCCGCTTGGCCGGACTATTTTCAAAATGCGCCTGAGGCCCGGGCTGATCGCTCGGTACTTTGCGATACGTTTGATGGTCGTCAGCTCAACGACGCTCAGTTCGTTTCCATGCGTGAACAGTACAATCGCTTCAAAATATTCCGTCGCTATGCGATGGATATTGGTGAATTTTTTGCGATATCGACCAAGGGTCCCGGTTGGGTTCAGGTATTTCTGAAAATGGTCTGGCGTTATTGGTCTGATATCACTACCCGTAAGCTCAGCAGTCGAGACCGACGATTTACCCAAGGCGGCGCATTGATGGGCCATCTGTTTAAACAAATTTTTGATCGGGGCGTTGAAGTTCGTACAGAAACCGGGTTGAAAGAACTGATTGTTAACGAAGGGCGTGTCACTGGTGTGCAGGTTAATAATTTCGGCAGGTTGTATGAGATTAACGCCACCCATGGTGTCGTTCTAGCTGCAGGTGGATTTGAGTGGAATCAAGAACTGCGCGATAAATTCTTTACCGTACCCGGTCTCACCCGGCACAGCAGCTCTCCGGAAGATGCCAACCGGGGTGAGGCGCTTATAGCGGGGATGAATATCGGTGCTGCTACTGAACATACGGAAGCCGGTTGGTGGATTCCGACCATGCACAAGCCGATGGACAGTGCATCAAACTTTGAAGAAATTCACCAAGCGGCATTCGATGTCGGGCGCCCGCATAGCGTATGTGTAAACCGCAACGGTAAACGATTTGTAAATGAAGCCTGTAGTTACGATGAGTTCGGTATTGCGATGGTTGAAGATCAGCAGAAAACCGGTGCAAACACCCCTTGTTGGTTGGTGTTCGACGCCACCTTCCGTACCAAGTTTACCGCCGGCGGTTTCCTGCCGAGCATGATTATGCCGGATTGGAAAATCCCCTCCGATTGCTGGGATCACTATATTTTTAAAGCCAACTCCGTTGATGCATTGGCTAAGAAAATTCATCTTCCTGCCGACGCACTGCGTAGAGCTGTTGCCGATATGAACCGGTACGCTCAATCTGGCGCTGATCCGGAGTTTGGTCGCGGCAGCAACGCATACGATCAGATGTTTGGTGATGCGAATGTACAGCCTAACCCGTGCCTTGGGCCTATTGATACAGCGCCCTACTATGCCGTACCAATCAATCTAGGCGACCTGGGCACGAAAGGTGGACTTAAAGCCAACTCAAAGGCACAAGTCGTGGATGACAATGATCAGCCGATTGCCGGTTTATATGCAGCGGGTAATAATTCCGGCAGCCCGTTCGGGAATCTGTATCCCGGCGCCGGCGGCACCATTGGACCAGCCGCAACCTTTGGCTACGTAGCGGCGAATGACATTGCGGTGAAAGCTGGGAAGTTAGAAGCGGAGCCGTCTGACCAAGCCAGACCGGGTGGCAAAAAAGCCGTCGCCTAAGGTGACGGTCTTTTCGCAATTTTAATACTGCCGAACATCATATCGGCGGTGGGTGTATCGATCATAGTGTGCGGAAAGCAGGACTCAACACGACTGATTTCCTGTAAACGGATTATCTGGTCTTCGTTAAACTCAATTTGCAAAGCCGCCAGGTTGTCCTCGCATTGAGCGTAGGTTCGTGCACCGATAATCGGCGAGGTAACCGCTGGATTCAATAACGTCCAGGCCAACGATACCTGTGCAGCACTGCAGTTTAGCTCAACAGCGATGGTGCGAACGACGTCGGCAATATCCAACGCTTTTTCCGTGAGTCTGCCGGTGGCCAGATTGATATTTTTGCGGGTACTCATATCAGCGGACTTTTGATGCAGGTCTTCCCTGGTGTATTTGCCGGAGAGCACGCCACCGGCTAATGGTGACCAGGGTAATACTCCCAGTCCCATTTCCAGGGCCATCGGCATGAACTCTCGCTCCACAGTGCGTTCGGTCAAATTATAAGGCACCTGCAGCGCAACAAAGGGAGACCAGCCTCTTAAATCGGCAATAGCCTGTAAGCGGGAAATTTGCCAAGCGGGTGTGTCAGAAATGCCGGCGTAAAGAATTTTGCCGGAACGAACCAAATCATCGAATGCACGGAGAATTTCCTCCGCGGGAGTATGGTTGTCCCAAAGATGAAGATAGAAAAGGTCGATGTAGTCGGTCTGTAAGCGTTTGAGGCTTTCTTCTACCGCTTGCACCATATTTTTGCGCTGATTGCCACTGGCATTGGGGTCACCGCGACGCATCGATAAGCTGTATTTGGTGGCAACAACCAATTGCTGACGGCGTGTATCCAGAATTTGCCCAAGCATGGTTTCTGCTTTGCCTGCAGCATAAAAATTGGCGGTATCGATGAAGTTGCCGCCCTTCTCCAGGTAGTGATTAACCATCTTTTCTGCTTCGTTCAGATCGGTGCCCCACCCACTCATGCCAAACGTCATGGTGCCGAGCGATAGAGGTGATACGCGGAGCCCAGAACGGCCCAGAAGACGATAGTGATCGAGTTGAGTTGGCATAAAAATGACGTCCGGTTAGTTGCTGCTGATGTGAATGCTAGCAAGGTTGAATTTTGAAACCAACTTATTATTGGAATTAGTTAGCGAGCAGTCCATTGGAAAAATACGATTGGGTAACAGGTAATTTTTTAGAAGCAGAAATTCCAGCTCACAGTGATGCATTACGGGCAGGAGGAGCTGATTTTCTTACTGCGGCGTTTCATCGCGCCGGTTCTTTGTGCCGTAATAATCGGGTTACTGAAATAACCCAATTCACCGAGATCTCCGGAGGCAGTACAGGCCGCAAATTACTTATATCTGTGCAGTATGAAAAGCACCAGCCGCATTTGCACCAGGATTTGTTTATAAAGTTTTCTCGAGATTACGACAGCCCTGCTCGCGACGCAGCACGTACTCAAATGGCGTTGGAAGTTCAGTTCGCATTGTTGTCCATGAGCCCTGATTTTCCGATTGATGTACCTGTCTGCTATTTCGCAGATTATCACCACGATTCCGGCACTGGCATCCTCGTTACCCAGTGCATCCCGTATGGTAAGCAAGGTTTTGAAGATCATCACCCCAAGGCGCTGGATTACCGGATTGAAAATCAGTTGGAACATTATCAAGCCTTACTGCTTTCACTGGCCCGGTTAGCAGGCTGCCACAAAGCAGGTAATCTGGATGAGGCGGTGGAACGCTACTTTTCATTTGATCCCTGCCGGTTGGATGTCAGCAGACACAAACAGTCCACACCTGAACAGATCAGAGAAAAAGTACGGGACTATGCTGAATTCGTCGCCATATACCCGACTCTGTTCCCTGAAAATATTCGGTCTGAGGCATTTTTAGTTCGGCTTGCGGAAGAAGCCCCACGATTTCAGTCGCAGCTTGAGAAGATCAATTCTGTTTTACACAGCACGCCGGAGATGGTCGCCTTATGCCATTGGAATGCCCACATCGATAACGCCTGGTTCTGGCGCAATGACGACAACCAACTCGAGTGTGGATTACTTGATTGGGGCAATGTCAGTCAGATGAACGTCGCTATGGCTTTGTGGGGCTGTCTAAGTGCGGCGGAAACCTTTATTTGGAATGAACATCTGGACGATTTGCTGGCGTTGTTTAAGAACGAGTTCGAGCGCTGTGGAGGCGCAGCCATATCGGTTCAGGATCTGAAGCTTTACCTCATTCTGTATGCCTGCAAAATGGGACTGGTTTGGATGCTGGATATGCCGCTGGTTACGCTTTCGAAAATACGAGAACTGCCCCAATTGAGCTGCCGTTTTGATCCGCTAATAGAAACTAATGAACATGCCAGAGCGCAAATTCTTATAATGAGTAATTTTCTGAATCTGTGGCATAAGTCGGATATGGGGGCTGTAATCCGGTTTCTAGAGGCATACGATGGTGCCGACCTATAGCCTGGATGGCTATAGGTCGGTTGGTTCTATTGCAAGAGTGTATCAAGGTGTTTGGATGTTAACGTCCAATGCTCCGGTGTGCAGTCAGAGCACACCTTAGCCGAGGTCAGCTCATTATACGATTCGGTGGAACCATACAGTGCAAGTTGCATCCAGTTAAAGGAGATATCGGCAATTTCCTCCAAAATAGGTACGGTTGTTGAAACCGTCTGGTGGCCACCTTCAAAGCGATTAGCCACCATTCCCGGGATACCTTCAGCAAGTGCGTTATAGTCTGCGACCGCGTTAGGCCCGGCGATATCAGACGGACCGCCGACAACAAAGCCAACCGGAACGGTAACGTCATCCATGATATTGTTGCTTGATGCACCGAGTGCACTGGAACCGGATAGAACGAATACTGCTGATACTCGCGGGTCAATCGCCGTTAACCCCAATGCCGTTACCCCGCCACAGGAGTTACCGGCAGCAACGACCTTGTCTGCATCCAGCATATCCACATAGTCGGCCTGATTCAGCGCCCAATCAATCAGCGCACCGTGCTGTGTGACCGAAGTCATGCCCAGCTGACCTGCCCCTGGTGAGGCTGACAATGCCAGAACAACATAGCCTTCAGCAGCCCATCGTTTGAATAAAGGCTGCCAAGTAAAATCACTGCGGAAACAACCCCCGTTCGCCCAAACAATTACCGGCAAAAGATGCCCTTTTTGTTCTACTGCAGACGCCAAATCTGCAGGCCGGTATACCGTAAACCAGGGTGCCGTGTCCGGATCTTCTTTTACCGTGGCCAAACCCGGGCCCTGGTAATCGTACTCACTGCCACCGCATCCGTTTAGTATGAATAAACCTGCCACGATTACACTGAATACTCCCTTTTTCCCCCACCCGCCAAATGATAGGCTAGCCAAACGGGATGCGAGTTTGCTGAATCGTCTTAGGCTGATTAGTGAGTGCGTTCTTGTTGCATTTTTGGGTCTCATTCTATTCTCCAATATGAGTATCAATATTTTGTATCGAACCCGGTTTCGGATTCGGTTAAGTCGGGAGGAAAAAAGAAGTGAAAGCAATGTGAGTTCTTTTTTATTTTTTTTATATTTTTTATTATGTGGTCGCGCAGGCTCAATTTTGGAGCGCAATCCAAATTAACAGCCTGTGTCCACGGTTGTTGCCCGGTAGACGCTAGAGCTGCGACACCTTGATGTCAAGCAGTTGAATTAGCGATCTCGCGTTTTTGAGGAAGAGGTAGCAGTTTTGCTCGCCAGCCAGTGTAAAAGATGACTGCGAAGATTTTTGGTAACTATAAAAAATAGGGAGAATCCCATTGATCTGGATTACGCCGGTCGTTCAGGGGACTTTGTACATGTGCCATCAATTAGTTTTGTTTAACAGGCTGTGTAATTGTTCAGGTGTATCAATGTCTGATACCACGCCGGAATCGTTCACTTCGTATTGCATCGGCCGTGCCGACTCCAATACAGATCGCCCTCCTCTATCGCCGTTCAATTTCGCAAGTTCAGAAAAATAGTGTTGCCGGAACCCTACCGGATGTCCCCATTGTCCGTTATATACCGGAACGACGGCAGAGCAAGATTGCAATCCATTATGTAGCTGTTTTAGGGTTTCGGGTTGGACAAAAGGCATATCGCCCAGACCGATTAAGCTGGCGTTCCATCCCAACATTGAAACGCGCTTGATTGCTGCGGCCAAGCTGTCCGCCATGCCGTACACAGTAGGATTGTCTGACGGTTCGGGCATGACAAGAAGCTGACTTGTTTTTTCAAGTTCGGATACGGTGTTTTGCGATAGGCTCTGATTGATCACAACCAGGATCGGGCACGATAGCGCTGTATATTGTTGCACTGTGTACAATAATAACGGCATACCTTTTATCCGCGCTTCACGCTTGTCACTCCCGAAGCGGGTCGACCTGCCTGCGGCTAACAGAATAACGCCACAAGTCACGACGTTGGTTCTTCGTTAGTATTGCTTTCTGACGTGCGACGTATTTGAGTGAGTTGCGCTAGTATAGAAACAGCAATCTCCGGTGCGGTTTTACTCCCGATCGACAGTCCTACTGGCGCATGTAACCGATTAATCTGTTTTGGGCTCAAATCTAACTGAGCAAGCCGTTTTAGGCGTTGATTTGTCGTGCGTACTGATCCCAATGCTCCGACATAATAGTTTTGAAGTGTTAGCGCCTCCATGAGTGCCATGTCGTCAATGCGGGGATCGTGGGTTAGCGTGATGACGATACTGAACGGGTCATTAGCATACTGACGGGCCACATCATCAGGCATACCCCCGACGCACTCACAGTCGATGCTTTCGTTTTTTATATGCGACTGAAACTCTTTTAGTTTGTCCTCACGGGGATCGGTTACGATAACCCGGTAGTCCATCATGCTTGCCATCTGCGCGAGGCATTCCGCAATCTGGCCTGCCCCGACTAACAATAGGTTGTAACGAGGGCCATATACCTGGATACATCGCTTTTCGCTCATCTCCAAAGCGGCAAAACGCTGGGCAGGTCGTAAGCTTATAGTACCGCTTTCCAGCTCGGTCGTGCGCTCAATGCACTCGCGGTTATTCAGGGTTTGATTTATAGATTGCAATATCGGAAGTGCTGATCTATCCAGCTTTTCTATCATCACCGTGAGCTTTCCGCCACAGGGCAGGCCCAACCGTGCATTCTCTTCTGCACTCACGCCATATTCAACGATGGAGGGAAAGTCTGTGATATCGGAGTTCAGCAGACGTTGGATCAGATCCTCTTCAACACAACCGCCGGACAAGGAGCCTGTTACCTGTCCTTTCCGGTTGCAGGCCATTACAGACCCGACTGGACGGGGCGAAGAACCGTGTGTGGCAACGATGGTGCACAGCCAGGAAGTAAGTTCCTGCTCTACCCATTGCTGTAATGTGAATAACACCTGATGATCAAGACTGTGCATAAAAGTGTGTTTTAGATTCCGGCAGATATAAAACTGGGTGAACCGCACCTAACGCGGTTCACCCAGTCTAACAAATTCTACCTGGCTTTTTATCAGTCTTTTTTGTCGCAGGTAACAACGGCGTTCCGCAATTCGTAGCCGACCACTTCCTGGTGCCAGGAAATATCCGGTTCGCGGGCTAATTTGATTCCAGGCACCTTGAAAAGTAATTCAAGAAAGATGCGGGTTTCATGCAACGCCACCTGCCATCCGGGGCAGCTATGAGATCCGTCGCCAAAACTCATGTACCGGCCCAAATCCTTAACCCGTTTTGCCCGATCCGGATCCAGAGCGAAAGGACATTCCCCGACAAGTGCTTCGTCAACGTTGGATTTGCGCAGGTCAATTCCATAGAGTTCCCCGGAGGGAAGGGTTTCGCCTTCAAAATCCGGTAATTCTTCATGGAGGCGACGGTGGATCATGCCCGCCACCGGCTCCAGGCGCAGTATTTCCATTAAGATAGCGAGTTGATCTTTGGTATCACCCTGCATGAATCGATCGCGCAAGGCCTCGTCTTCAAACAGATACCAGGCTGCCATAACAATAAATTCCCGGGTTGTCATCATACCGGCTGCACCATAAGTCAGGCACTCTATGATGATCGATTTTACCGGGTATTTTTCTTCTATATAGTAAGAGAGGGCGTCATTTTTCGGCGACTTTTTCCGCGCGTTGATGGCAGGACGCACGTCGCGCCAGTAAAACGTGCCGATCAGGGAAATCTGCGTACATTTCTGAATCAGCCCGGCGATACCTTGTTTCGGCTTCACAATCGTCTCTTCCATAACGCGGCGAATACGATGCGCCCTTCCGGCTCGATCACTGTCGGTGAGGCCGAGGATCTCACCCACCACTTCAACGGCCAGTTTAAAACTTATATCTTCAAGATTATCGGAACCTTTTTTCTGGAATTCCTCGAGCAAGACGTTGGTAAAGTCCGTCATCACTTTAAAGTGTTGATCGCTCACGGCTTTGGGAGATAAAAAACGTTGGGTTTTTCGCTTTTTATTTGCGTGGTCCTCACCATCCAGGAAGAATACGGAAATATGTTCCGGGTTATCTGCGGTCATGTACTCCGCACCCGCACCAGCCTGTAATGATTTCTTGCTGCGTAATACTTTTCTGGCAATTTCCGCCGTTTTGACCCAGCGAGCCCCTTCATCCGGTTGGACATTCGCTTCGGCAAGTTTTGCACTCTTACGGCGGTCAATATTATCGTGCATTGGGCATTGCGAGGGTGCTGTATCGTTCATAATGACTTCTCTTGCTGGGTCGCATCAGTTAACGGGTTCGGGCCTGTAGAGCCAGGTAATCGCTGCCTATTTCTGTTAAGTAAGCAGTCGTTTACTTATGCTTGAAACACTATCAATTCCCCCGTAGCATGTCAATATCTGGCCTCTGCAGTAATGAGTATTTAATCTATGGATGAAGTCTCTACGATCAAACGTCGGGATCCGGAAAAAACCAAAGCACGTATTCTGGAAGCGGCGCAAAAGCTGTTCGCGGAGCGAGGCTACGCCCAAACAGGTTTGCGGGACATTGCTAAACTCGCCGATGTCTCTTCGGCTCTACCGGTGCGTTACTTTGAGTCGAAAGCCGGGCTATTTGAAGCCGCCCTACTCAGTGCGTTGGATCTTCAGGCGGTATTAAGCCTGCAAAAGGAAAGCTTTGGTAAAACCCTGGTTCGGGCCGTGCTCGATCCGGACCAGACGATCAGGTTACCTGCGATGATCGCCCTGGCCATCGGCGATGATGAATCGGCTGCCATCGCAAAAAAGTTCGCGCAAGACTATATGCTGAACCCGATCGCAGAATGGATTGGTCCCCCCCATGGGCTGGCCAGGGCCACCTTGATTCTGAACATCAGTACGGGATTTGTAATCTATAACCGGCATATTTTCATAGAGGGAACACCCGCATCGAAAGCAGCAGTAGCGGTTTGGCTGGAAAATACATTGCAGGGCATTGTTGAAGGAACCGCAGACTCGCTGGATTATTTTCTACCGAAAAATAATTTCTGAGAAATCAGCGCTAACGCATTACAATAAACGTAATTTAATTTTTGACGTTTCGGCCAGGTGAATAAACCTGATCCGGTGTGGTAAATGTGTGAGGTAATTGATGGCCATTTCAGAAGTAAATATTAAAAGCAACTTCGTCGCTGATCTTGATCTTACATCGATGCTGGTCACACCTGAGCGTTGTATTATGCTAGCGCCCTTAACGGATGCCGTGCGCTCCTCCAAGGGATCGTCCCGGGTCGGTGTTTTGTCTACGATGCTCGATGTTGCATGCTCTGACCCTGCGTTAGCTGCCTGTCGGCCTGATTGGACCGCAACCCAGGATTTAAGTGTTCATGCTATAGATTGGTTGGTAGAGGGTCCTATGGTGGTGGATGCGCAGCTGCTACGAATCGGCAAGAAGACCATTGTTATTTCGGCCATCATCTATGACGGACATGGCCGGAGTGATATTCAGGAAATAAAGACGTTAATAGATGGCGCGCCAAAAACCAATACTTCGGGTGAGCAATCCGCACTTACACCCGCCGCAAAATGCCTGCTGACATTTGCCCGTATTCCCGGTACTGCCGCCAGTGGTGCAGAAAATTATACGCCAGCTGAGTGGGTGGGAAAGCTTAGGCGTCGCACCCCGGAAGGTGCGGAACCGGGTGAAATCAATGAAAAAATTGGTATGAACATGATCGACGCAGAAAACGGCGTGATCGAGGTGAATTGCATACCCTACATTATCAACGCCATAGGAACGATCAATGGCGGTGTCCAAACAGTGATTCTGGAAGTTGCTGCCGAGAGTATGCGCCCCGGTTTGGTGGCGACGGATATACAGGTTAATTTTTTATCGCAACTGAAAGTCGGTCCGGCACGGACTTCGGCGACAGTTCTAAGAGATTCAGCCGATCATAGCGTGGTTTCATTGCAACTGATGGATGCCGGCAACGATGATAAACTACTAACCCTGGCGACGGTGCTTTTACAAAAACCTTAGGGCACCGTCATTCAAATGCCCGACGCTCAGTGCGCCGGGTTGTCCACGGTTTCAATGGAACCCAAACGCAAAAGATTTACTCCTCCGATTAATACCAGAGTGCCCCCGAGCAGTAAAAACCCTGTAAAGCTATCGGATTTCGACAGCATGAAGCTGAGTAAACCGGAGCCAATACCAATGGCCAGTCCCACTGCCGTGGTCAATAGCCCCATGACTGAGCTGTAAATATGCATCGGAAAATAGCGGGCTGTAGCATAGGCAAGAATGTCCGCTTCCGCACCGAACGACAGCCCGATCAGGATAATGGCAAAGCCGAGCACCGCCAACTGGGTGGTGTCTGTGGCAAGGATATAACTTCCTACGCAGGGTAAGCCCATACCGATGGCCGCAACGATGTGCGTAGGCCATTTATCCAATGCGACACCAGCGACTAAGCGCCCCAATATCACACCCACTGCAAACACCGATACCATATAACCCGCTTCGATGCCTGTGACGCCGTGGTCGGCTAACATGACTTTAACCTGAGATGTCGCCAATGCGTGGGTGAGACTACAAAGAAATCCGCTGACGGCAATGATCCGAAACGCCGGGCTGGTAAAGATAGAGCGGTAGTCTTTCCGCGCGTTGTGTTTACTGTCATCCGCTTTGCGTGCGTTGGATTTATTGGGTAGTAATATAAACGTGACCACACCCAGCAACCCGGAAAAGATCGCCATCGCATGGAAGCCGGCTCGCCAACCATTGAGATCAATGTAGGTGGTTAACAACGGGCTGGCCACGGCACCGGCCACCGCCGGCCCTGCTGCGCAAATGGCTAAAGCCACGCCTCGCCGTTCGGAAAATTTTTCTGCGACGACCCGACAATACACGGTTGCCGTGGTGGTGGCGCAGAAGATGACTTGCAGGAAGTGTATGGCATACAGACCGCGTATGTCTTCGGACAACATGCTCATCAAAATGAAGCTGCACGGGTACGCGAGAATACCGAAAAATGCCACTTTACGGACACCGAACAGATCCGCCATTCGACCTACGAACGGTATCCAGAAAACCGTGATTATCGAAATAGCACCGTTTAGGGCTAACTCGGATTTACTCCAGTTAAACGCCTCAAGTAGATAAGGTGCAAAAATATTATTAATGTAGGCATTCAGTCCCAATCCGGCGCTCATTCCCGCTGTGGCGGCTATCAGGGCTGTCCAGCCGCTCCGGAACTCTCCACGATTGGATTGCATTACAGGCTTCCTTTTTTATTTGAATTATCTGAGCACATTGACACTATCAGAGATGAAGTACAGAAGCTCAATTAAACACCATTGTTGTATATTGTTAAATAGGTAATCCCGTTAAAAGTATCGAATCCCAGTTGCGGCCAGGACATAACAAGTCTCTTGCCCTATGATTACCGCCATTGAGACAACCATCCGAGTTAATTCCGTGAGGCTATGACTAGAAAACCCATAAAGACAAAATCCGCCACCAGACCGCGTGGACGCCCACGCCCGGAGGATGTGGGCGCGATTGAAAGTAAATACCTTGAGGTCGCACTGAAGGAGTTTCTGCAATACGGCTACGGTGATGCGGCTATGGCCCGCATAGCACAGGCTGCGGGGGGCTCCAAAACAACTCTATACTCGCGCTACCCGTCCAAAGAAGATCTATTCAGGGCTATTATTTTTGACCAGATTGCGCGGGCTTCGCCTGAGGCGGCATTGCGCTCTGGCGCGGCTCCATTGGGGCTTCAGCAAGGGCTTAAATCGTTCGCGAATCATATGCTTGAACACAGTTTGCAGGCAGACCAGATTGCGGTGAATAAGCTAATGTACAGCGAATCCTACCGTTTTCCCGAATTGGGCGTGGCCTCTGCGGAAAAAACCAATCGTGGAATACTGAGGATTTCCGCCTTTATCCGGGAAAGTGCCTCTCGGGATCGTGTTCCCTGTGCGAATCCCGATGCAGTGGCCAAGGCGTTTATTTTTATGATCCGGGGCTGGTATATCCATCACCTGCTAACCGATACGACAGTCACGGATAAGGAACGGAAACAATGGGTGGATCAGGCCGTTAACACGCTGGTTCTATCGCGCGAAGACTGGTGATCGCCAGGCATCGGATAGTGGGTTTAACTGCTAGCAGGTGACACTGTCGAAATTCGACGCCTCCCTTGCCAGGCTTAGTCATCAGAGTTCCGCTTGACGGTTAATAGTACACGGGCGTACCATACGATAAATAGTACAGCGATGTATCAATAAGCATAATTGAATAAGGCGAGGTAAAAGTATGTCGTTTAAGGTGTCGCCGCTGAACGAGCTAATCGGTTCAGAAATAGAAATTGAATCGCAATATCTGAGTTCCCCTGAAGTGGTTCCTGAATTAAGAAAGTTACTTATTGAACGTGGTGTGCTGGTGTTCAAGGAGCTGCACCCAACGGACGCAGAGCAGATGAGTATGGCGCGCTTGCTCGGTACTCTGCGCGAAGAGCTGGGAAAAGGCATTTATAAAATCACCCTGGATAAAAAATCCAATGCCAACGCTGAATACCTTAAAGGTTCTTTTCAGTGGCACATTGATGGCACCCACGACGATATACCGCCATTTGCCACCATGCTCACCGGTCTGACCTTATCGGAAACAGGCGGACAGACTGAATTCGCGAATTCTTATGCTGCTTATGAGCAACTCCCACAAGAAACCAAAAAGCGTATTCAAAACCTCCAAGTTGTCCACAGCGTAGAAATGTCGATGACCCGCGCTGACATCACCCGCTCTGAAGCAAACCTGGCTTATTGGAGAAGCTTTCAACCGAAGACGCATAATCTTGTCTGGACACACCAATGCGGTCGCCGGTCTTTGGTCATTGGTTGCCACGCTTCGCATATTGTCGGTATGCCGAAATCAGAAAGCGATGCGCTGTTATCCGAATTGCTTGAATGGGCGACGCAACCAAAATTTGTCTACCGGCATGAATGGTCACCAGGTGATTTGATTATTTGGGATAACACCGGGGTTATTCACAGAGTGGAGCCCTATCCCCTGGATTGTGGGCGTATCATGCATCGATGCACGTTAATGGGTGAAGAGCCTTTCGCATAAGGCGATAGTCAGGGTTCTGCAGCACAACAAAAATAAAACGGAGAGATTGAAAATGATTCATAACGTACCCGAAAAGTGGGATCTCGAAGCAGACCTCGTTGCCGTCGGCTCCGGTGGCGGTGGGCTTACTGCCGCCATCACGGCTTTTGATCACGGTATCAGTGCTTTGGTATTGGAACGTAGTGATCAGGTCGGTGGCGTGACCGCATACTCGATGGGTGAAGTGTGGATACCTGGAAATCATTTGGCGCAGCAAGCGGGCATTACAGACTCTAAAGAGAGTGGCTATCGTTACGTAAAAGAACTGTCCATGGGTTACGGTGAAGAGCTGGCAATTCTAAATCAAGCGGTTCATGGGCCGGTTGCCTTGAAGTATTTCGAAGATACTATTGGCCTCAAGATGTGTGTTATCAGAGATTTGCCGGACTATTATTTTCCATACAACCAGGATGGATTGCCGGAAGGTCGTTATCTGGAGGCTTTGCCCTTCCCAGCTGAGTCACTTGGAGAATGGCAGAGTAAAACCCGGGTTTCCCCGCATGTCCCTTATAGTTTGACCCATGAGGATATTTTTAGCGGCGGTGGTATGGCAAATATGGCCGGTTGGGATTACAACGTCATGGCGGAGCGCTTGACCAAGGATTTACGTTGCGCAGGGCCCGGGCTGGCAGCGTATTTTGTCAAAGGGGTGCTTGACCGGGACATCCCGATTCACGTTAATACCAGCGTGGAAGAACTGATTGGCGATGGTGAACGGATTATCGGCGTGCGTGCCATGCAAGACGGTAAGGCGATATTTATAAAGGCCAATCGAGGGGTGGTCATCGCGGTTAGCAGTTATGAACGCAACGCCAGTTACGCCAAAACGCTGGGTCATCAATTGAAAGTTGAATCGATGGTAATGCCCTCGATTGACGGTGCCCATTTACGTCTTGCCGGTCAGTTTGGAGCCCGCGTAGCACGGGTGCCTGATGTCACTTTACTGGGTTTCCATGTGCCAGGAGAGGAACAGGAAAATGGTGTGCCTTTGTGGCGTGGCGCCCTCCCATTCCTCGGCATGCCGCACACTATAGTAGTGAATAAAGCGGGCAAGCGTTTCGCAAATGAAGGTTTCTATCGCTCAATTTATTACGCCACTGATGCCATTGACGGTAATACGCAAACCCATCCTAATTTTCCATGCTGGGCCATATTCGATCATCAGGCGCGGGAGAAATACCCGTTTGGCTCTCTGATGCCGATGCAGGAAATGCCGGAAGGCTTGGGCGTGACGGCAGACAGTCTGGCCGAATTGGCAGATAGAATCGGGGTTGATCCGCAGCAACTGGAGCAAACGGTATCCACCTTTAACGGTTATTGTGAAAGCGGCGTTGACGCGGAATTCCACCGTGGTACCCATCCCTGGGGTGCATTGATGTGCGGCGATCAATCGCAGAAGCCCAACGGTAATTTAGGTCCGTTATCAAAAGGGCCTTTTTATGCAGTTGAGCTTCATCGTCTGGCGGGTGGCGGTATCTGCGCTGCAGGCGTTTTGGCAGATCATCATTGTCGAGCGATGGGCTGGAACGATAAACCGATAGAGGGTCTTTATGTAGCAGGTAATTCAATGGCCCGACTGGACAATGGCGCTTTTATGCAAAGCGGTATCACGAACGCGCGCGGGCTTACACATGGCTATCTTGCAGGCAGGCATGCTGCGGGCAAGCCAAGTGAGTTACTGAAACAAGAAATTGAACGCCTGGGCTTGTAAGGAACCACTATGATTACAAGTAAACACACTTTCGTGATCAATACGTCAATTGATAACGTCTGGAAATATGTGGAAGATATCCGCGGTTGGGCCAGTATATTTCCAGGCCACCAGAGCTGCAACATCATCAATGAAAACGTCTCCGAGTGGGTCATTAAGGTCAGTGCAGCCGGCGTAACCCGCACCGATACCGTCCAGGTTTGTGTCGAACAATGGGACGGTCCTGAGCGAGTAAATTTCGTATACAACGTCGATGATTTACCGGTTGAAGGAAAAGGTGTTTATAGCGCAAGGCCCGTTGGTGCTCATGAAACCGAAGTCACTCTAGATATTTGTATTATCGGAAGTGGACCAATGACGGCAATGTGGGAAGCCATCGGCGCCCCGCTACTGCCTCAGTTTGTTAAGGCCTTCGCAACCAAACTGAAAGCGGAAGTGGAGCGAGTTGCAGGTGTGGGAACCGCCAGTGCTGCTGATACTGGATTTGCAATACCGATGGCAACCGGACTGGTGAAATCGACGTTTGCTGCGTTGCGTATATGGATAAAAAATTTGTTTGGATGGTCACCCAAAACCGATACCAAAGACTAATACGACAATAAGAAGGAAGGCACAGTATGAGTAGCCAAACTGAAACCAACAAATCCGTAGTTCGAAAATTTATTGAAGCGATGGGCGCCAGTGACGGAGCGACCGCAGCCACCTGCCTGAGTAAGGATGCGTATACGTTGGCCAAGGGTTTCGGAAAATTCGCCGGGGTTCGCCACTATGACACGATTATAGGCACGATCAACGCGTTCAATAAACTACTGCCAACCGGTTTGCGACCCGAATTCGGTAGCTTTACTGCGGAAGGCGATCGTGTGGTAGTGGAATTTGAAGGCAATGCTACGACCAGCGATGGCCAGCCCTACAACAATCAATACTGCATGGTGTTCGTGTTGTCGGAAGGCAAGATACGGCAGGTTAACGAATATTTCTGTACCAAAACCGCCGATGATGTTTTATGGCCATTGGTGGCGGCTATGTCGGATGAGATTGCCTAAATGAGCACATTACTAACCGATAAGATCGCCATAGTGACCGGTGGCGCTAGTGGCATTGGTCGCGCAACTGCAGAGTTGTTTGTTGAGCACGGAGCCAAAGTAGTGATCGCCGACCGTAACGAAGAGCAAGGGACTCTGCTTGCGCAAGCGTTGGGAGCCGGTGCTGAGTTCAAATACACCGATGTTGCCAAAGCCGAACAGGTGCAAGAATTGGTTGATTTTACCGTGGATCGATTCGGTGGTCTCAACGTTATGTACAACAATGCAGGCATCAGCGGCGCAATACACAACAGCTTTCTGACTGACGATTTTAACGATTTTGAACAGGTTATTTCAGTGAATTTGTTCGGCACAATGGTGGGTTGTCAGTGTGCAGCACGTTATATGGTGGACCATGGAGGCGGCTCTATTATCAATACTTCCTCTTTGGCTGCGCTCAAACCCGGCCTGCCATTAATCACTTACCGAGCAGCCAAGGCCGGAGTGATGCAGTTGACACAAAGTATTGCCAGGGAATTGGGCGTGCATGGGGTGCGGGTCAACTGCATCGCACCGGGACACATTCCGGCGGGTATGACGTTTTATGATATCTCCGCACGCATCAAAAAAACGCAACCTTTGCAACGTCAGGGGGCTCCGGAAGATGTCGCCAATGCGGCACTGTATCTGGCCAGCGATCTCTCCGCTCAAGTGACCGGGGTTATTCTGCCAGTTGATGGTGGCACCAATCTGGGTGATCCGATTTATGTTCAGGAGCCCGGTTTATGAGATTCCCTCCCATTGGACATGAACAATGGACGGATGACGTGCGTGACATACTGGCCTCTTTTTCAGTTCCCTTCAGCGAGTTCGGTTTGAATGGAGATGAGTCTGAAAAAGACCAGCTCTCCCCCATCCTGTCAACGGTGCTACAGAATCCGGCACTAGCGCGAGTCTATTTCCCATTCGCCAAATATCTGTTACGTGAGAGCAGCCTGCAACCTCGTCATACACGAATGATCATTCTACGGGTGGCCTGGTGCTGGCAGTTCGATCTGGAATGGACGCAACACTCGATGATGGCGGTACGCGATAATCTGCTGACAGAAAATGAAGTGGGACGTATAGCGGCAACGGAAATATCCGACCATTGGGGTGCTGAAGAGCGCCTACTGCTGACTGCAGTGGATCACATGCGCCGTCAGTCAGATATACCGGACGCTATCTGGCAGCAACTTGCGGTTCACTTTGATCAGCGGCAGCTTGCAGATCTAACCTTCACTATTGGTGGCTATGTGTTAGCCGGCATGTATATGAATGCATTCAGAATACCTGTGAATAGGTAGTGATTAATTAAGCATCATTGTTGTATATTGAAGGTAGGCGATCGGGCGGATCAGGCGCGATTTACATGCCTATGACAACAAGAGAATCTTAATGCAATCGGTTAATAAAAGCGTCGGTGCCTTTTCCCCGCTAAGGCACAAGACCTTCCGCAACATCTGGACCACCAGCGTTTTTTCTTATTTCGGGCATCTAATACTGGGCGTGGGCGTGGCCTGGGAAATGACCCGCCTAACGGATTCGCCGACGATGGTGGCATTGGCCCAAACGGCGTTAATGGCACCTTATGTACTAGTGGCTTTGCTGGCAGGGGCCGTAGCGGACATGTTCGACCGGAGGCTGATCGCGCTGGTCTCGCTGGCATTTGCCATTATTGCTTCGGCAACACTAACATCATTAGCTTTTATGGGCATCACCACGCCTTGGATGTTGTTGCTGTTTACCGTGATGATTGGCTGCGGCGTGGCATTCTACTCCCCTTCATGGCAAGCCTCTATACCTGAACAGGTACCGGCAGACCAGTTGCCGGCCGCCATCGGTTTAGGTGCAGTTGCCTATAACGTGGCTCGTAGTGCGGGTCCAGCGTTGGGTGGCGTCATTGTGATGGCTTTTGGTGCCAACTATGCGTTTGCAGTTAATTCTATTTTCTATATCCCGTTGTTTGTCGCCTTCTTCTTCTGGCGTCGCAACACGGTCGCATCGCGCTTGCCACCGGAACGAATCGGACGAGCGTTGGTTTCAGGTATGCGCTATGCCAAACACTCTGCCCACATTACCAGAGCGTTATTCCGCGTGTTCGTGGTCTGCTTGTGTGTCGCTTCTGCCAACGCACTGTCTCCGTTGATCGCGCGGGACATTTTGGGTGGTGAAGCGGATATGTATGGTTTATTGCTGGGTGCCAGTGGCATTGGTGCTGTGATAGCCGGACTTATGGTAAACGCCATGCGCATGAAACTATCGACCGAAAGCGCCTTAAAGCTATTGGCTCTGGTCGGCGCGCTGGCATTGGTGGTGGTGGGATTAAGCAAATCATTGCCGCTTACCTGTGCTGCATTATTCATTGCCAGTGGCGCAAGTATTCTTGTGGTGTCCCTGCTCAATGTCACAGTGCAGTTATCCACGCCACGCTGGGTCATCGCGCGCGCGCTTTCCATGTTTCAGACCTGCACTGCTGGGGGAATTGCCGTGGGCTCCTGGATCTGGGGCGAATTCGCCGCGGACTATTCGGTGCAAATCGCAATGATGTTGTCGGCAGGTGCGTTGGTGGTGACCGCCTTTCTCGGCTTTCTGTTGCCGGTTCCCAATGACATTGCAGAAGATATTCAGCAAATTGAAATCCCCGAGATACCGGAGTTTGCACTGGAGCTTTCGTTGCGTTCAGGGCCGATTGCATTAGAAATAGATTACGATGTTGATCCCGAACAGGCGCGGGAGTTTTATAACAACATGGTCAGCATGCAAAAAGTAAGAATGCGAAATGGTGGCTACGATTGGTCGTTGGCCCGCGATATAGAAAACCCTGCACTGTGGACCGAGCGGTTTCACTGTCCTACATGGGGTGATTATCTGAGAATGCGTTCCCGGTACACGCAAACGGATATTTCGGTTCAGGCAAAGATAAAAACATTTGACCGGTTTGAGGGTGCAACTAAAGTGCGTCGTAAACTCGAGCGCCCCATTGGATCCGTACGTTGGAAAGCAGAAACTCCGGATGCCAAGCAAGGGCCACTTGATTACACCGGGCCGTAGCCAACCTGCAATTCACTTTTTTATTTTGTTAACCAGGAAACAGTATGCCAGCTTATATCATTGTAATGCGTGAAGATTCTGTCCGTGATCAGGACGCGCTAAAGCAATACCAGAGTCTCACGCGGCAAATGCAGACAACCATCAAACCTGATCCAAAGGTGGTCTATGGTAACGTTGAAGCACTGGAAGGGGATGCACCGGACGGCGTTGTGTTACTGGAATTCGTTTCTATACAAGAGGCACGCAACTGGTATAACAGCGGTGATTACCAAAAAGCATTACCGTATCGGCTGCAAGCTGCAAAACACCGTGCATTTATTATGGAAGGTTTGTGAGCGTCAACATCAGAGCTGACGCTCCCCTGGTTACAGTTGCCTTACTTTTAATTTTTCTTGCGAAGGATACGCCGCAACCGGGTCATTAAAGGCTTGAAGCCAGTTTTTCAATTCTGCGTGATAACGCTGAACCGATTCTTCCTTCACCGGGCCGTATCCACCGATTTCCCGTGCGGCTGCTGCTATTTTAATGCCTATCTCGATGTTATCCTCGTTGAGATTTCCAATGACGCTGTCAATGAGTTCGCGATACTCGACAATTAATCGACGTTCCATTTTTCTTTCAGGAAAGTAGCCGAAGATATCAAAGGGCGTTCCACGTAAGCCTTTTAGCTTACTCAATAGTTTGAATGCTTTTAACATCCAGGGGCCAAAACTGCGTTTTTTCGGGCGACCGGTCGCCTTGTCCTGACCGGGTATTATTGGTGGTGCAAGATTAAGGGTAAGTTTGAAATCGCCGCTGAACTGCTGTTTGATGCGCTGCATGAATGTGGGATGAGTATATAGCCTCGCCACTTCATATTCGTCTTTATACGCCATTAATTTTGCCAGAGTGAGTGCGGTCTGGCGGGTGAACTCTTGTTCTTGGTCAAACATTTGATTGAGCTTGAGACCAGCAATTTTTTCGCGTACAGCACCGATGTACGCGCTATAGTGCTGTGCGTAGGCTTCGTTTTGGTATTCCGAGAGCAGTCGCGTGCGGCTCGCCAATACATCTTCCACGGTGTCCAGCGGTGGAAGCGACGGCGTGTCGTCCAATTCTTTTGCCAATGCGACCGGATCGTGCGCAGCGAGACGTCCTAACGCCAGCGTTCGCAAATTGCCTTCTACAAATGTCCCGTTCAGACGGATCGCCTGCTGGATGGATTCCACCGATAATGGCAGCAGCCCTTTTTGTATTGCATAGCCGAGCATTAACATGTTCGTGCCAATACTGTCACCGGTTAAATCGGTCGCTAGCTTACTGGCATTCAAATCATAACAACGCCCCCCGTCCAGGGCTTTGTGAATGGATGAGCGCAACCGGGCTTCACCTAAATCCAGGTACTTATTGCTTTGGAAGTCGCCTGTCGGTGCCACATCTGTATTTAGAATGGCGGTGCTCGTTCCCGGTCGCAAGGTTTTCAACACCGGAGCACCGGAGCCGACAATCATATCGCAGGCAATCAGTATATCGGTCATGCCCTCGCTCAAGCGCGAGGTAAAAATACCTTTTGGATCTGGTCCAATGCGGATATGGCTGGTTACCGCCCCACCCTTTTGCGCCATACCTGTTAAATCGAGGATGGTGCAGCCTTTGCCGTCCAGATGCGAAGCCATGCCCAGCAAGGCACCCACTGTCAGTACGCCGGTGCCGCCTATGCCCGCGACCAGAATATTAAACCCGGAATGGTCCAGGGAAACCTGAGCGGGTTGAGGTAGCGAATCCAGTAACGCATCCAGCCGTTTGGCATCACCATGAATATGAGTGGCTATCTTCGCCCCTTCGACGGTCACGAATGATGGACAAAATCCTTTTACGCAGCTGTAGTCTTTGTTACAGGTGGACTGGTCGATCTTACGTTTGCGTCCCATTTCGGTTTCCAACGGCGTAATGCTGATGCAGTTGGATTGTACCGAACAATCTCCGCAACCCTCGCAGACCTCGGGGTTAATGAACAGGCGTTTATCCGGGTCGGTCATCAAGCCACGTTTACGACGTCGGCGTTTTTCAGTGGCGCAGGTCTGCTCATACACGATGCCAGAGACGCCGGGTGAGTCCCGTAGCTCTTTTTGCAATCGATCCAGTTCATCCCGATGAAAAACACGGGCGTTTTCAGGCAACTTGATTTGGTGGTATTGATCCGGTTCATCCGACACCAGATAAACCGGGCGCACGCCTTCCGAAAGTAATTGGTTTACCATGTCAACCGGTGTGATTAGTTGCTCTACCGGTTGTCCACCGGTCATGGCAACGGCATCGTTATACAGCACTTTAAAAGTGATATTTACCTTTGCAGCCACTGCTGCGCGGATACCCAGTACACCGGAGTGAGAATAGGTGCCGTCCCCCATATTCTGGAACATGTGCTTGGTATCGACAAATTGCGACACTGATACCCATGGTGAGCCTTCATGGCCCATGGGCATGAATTGCATGGTATCCCGATCCATTACTACTGCCGCCAAGCCGTGGCAGCCAATCCCGCCCATGGCTTTGGAGCCCTCGGGCAATTTAGTGCTGGTGTTGTGCGGGCAGCCGGAGCAAAAATACGCGGGGCGATTCACGTTGCTACCCAGAGTTATTCCGCGGGCTTCCAACTCGTTGTAATTAGCATAGCGAGCAATGGCATTGGCATCGGCAACACCCAGTTGATCAAGCAAGACTTTTATGGCCTCGCGAACCTTGCCGACGGTTAATTCTCCAACAGAGGGCAATAACGCGTTGCCCTGCAGGTCGTCCTTACCCGCCAGAGCCGGGCGCAGATGAGAACTTACGCTGTAAAGGTGTCGCGCAATTTGCTCCTCCATGACCGGGCGCTTTTCTTCGACTACCAACACCGCTTTACTGCCTTCGGCAAACTGATTGAGGCCCACTTTATCCATGGGCCAGATCAAACCCGGTTTATACAATCGAATACCCAGTTGGCGGCATTTGTCGTCATCCAGATCTAAATCCGCAAGCGCCTGCCGTACATCAAGATAGGCTTTCCCAGCAGTGACAATCGATAAATTGCGCTGTTCGCTATCGAGGATGACTTTGTCGATTCCATTGGCTCGGGCAAATGCCGTAGCGGCCGGTAAACGATAATTGACTAGCGATGCTTCTTCCACCAGCGGAGGCAGATTAGGACGCAGATTTAATCCCTCGGGCGGAATAATAACATCGGTGGGTGTATTGTAGGTTCTGTACGGATCAGGCAGTTCCACACAGGCGGATAAATCCAGTGTATCGGTAATGGTTTTCAATCCCACATAACAACCGCTGTAGCGGGACATTGCCCACCCAAACAAGCCGAATTCAATGATCTCACTGATGGTGGCGGGATATAAAATTGGTACAAATGCGGCCATCAATGTGTTTTCGGATTGATGCGCACTGTCAGAGGACTTGCCGCCGTGATCATCACCCGCCACGATAACAAATCCCCCGGTAGCGGAGGCCCCTTCCAGATTGCCCAGCTTCATCGATTCGCAGGCACGATCAACGCCGATTCCCTTCCCGTACCACAGGCCGAATACGCCGTCGTATTTAGATTCTCCGAACCATTCCAATTCCTGAGTACCACGAATTGCGCTGATTGCCAGCTCTTCGTTCAAACCGGGTTGAAAAACGATGTTATGGCTATCCAGCAGGTTCTGAGCACCCCATAGCGCGGAGTCATACACCCCGAGCGGAGAACCTCGGTATCCCGAAATGTAACAGGCCGAGTTTAATCCAGCCGCTTTATCCCGGCGTGCCTGGTCCAGAGGTAGACGCACAAGAGCCTGGTTGGCGTTCATAAAAACGCGTCCGGTGGCCTGCACGTATTTGTCGTCCAGCGTGACTTTGCCGGTCGACCCTTGTTCTGCCCTATTGGCGTCAGATCCGGGCGATTCGATCGCCACCGGGTTTTTATTTACATCGTCGGAATTAACTACAGCGCTTGTCATTCAACAGGTCTACTTTGCTTTTTTAGAAATCGGAGTGAGGCAATCGAGGGGAAAATCACATTTACTATCAATGGTTTCCTGGATTTCGATAAGATTACCTTCGGGATCGCGCCCATAAATGGTAATGACGTGACCTACATTGATCGGTTCTGGCTCAGGAAAGGTCATGCCGAGACCTTTCAGGCGTTCAAATTCAAATCCGATATCTGTCACATCGACACAAAAGTGGGTATAGCCTTTATCAAAGGGATCTAACCCTTTGGTATTGTTAGGTTTCGGGGCGCTGTACTGGAAAAGCTCCATGTAGCAGCTGCCTGCGCGCAGCATTGCGCCCTTGGAAGCCGAGCCTTTCACCGCCACAATGCGGTCAACGAAGTCGTCTTTTTCCCAGCTGAAAGGTTCCCCGACGACCTCAAATCCGAATGCATCTTTGTAAAAGCGAATCATTCGCTCCATGTCGTGAACATGCACGGCAACGTGGTGTATTCCTCTTATCATTGTTCTCTCCCACTTGTTTTTGTTCTCTATACAGGCCGAGTCTACTGGCTTCGCTCAAAGCCGATAAGTGGGCGTGCAGAAGTAGTCAAGTGGCTATGCGCGTGAGGTCATTTTGACCATTATGTAAGGTGGGCATAATGGAGGCATAACAAAAATGAGAGAGGCGTAGGCAACTTAAGATGAGCAGATTACTTATTCGCGGAGCCAGAATCTTCGATGCTACCGGAACGGATCCCTATGCAGGAGACGTTCTGGTGGAAGGCAACCGGATTAAGCGGGTGCTACAGTCACCTGCGCAAATCCCTGCAGAGGGTTGCGAAGTTATTAACGCAAATGGCCTGTTTTTGATGCCGGGTATGACCGAGGGTCACGGGCATTTGTCATTTGATAATGTAACTTCGACCGGTGATCTGATCACGCCCTCTCCAGAAGAACATACGCTGCTAACAGCCAGAGTTGCAGAACGCTTGCTGGACCAGGGTTTTACCAGTGTCTGGGGTGCCTCGGAGGCAAAACTGAAATTGGGTGTGGCCGTACGCAACGCCATCAATGCCGGGCAATTAAAAGGCCCCCGTGTTCGTGCCGGTTCGCTGGAAATTTCTGTTACTGGTGGTATGGGTGACGAAAGCCGTCAACACGATCCACGTCCCGGTGGGCCTTCACACATTGTGGATGGACCGGAAGAGATGCGAAAGGCGGTGCGCCTGGCCTGCCGTGAAGGTTGTGACAATATCAAACTCGATGTTTCCGGTGATCCTTTTTATCCCAATACACCGGCTTACACCACCCCGATGACGTTTGAAGAAATTAAGATGGCCGTGGACACGGCTCATGCGTTTGGTCGCAGGGTAAATGCCCATGTTCGTTCGATTGAAGGCGCCAAACGCTGTTTGCAGGCTGGTGTAGATGCCCTCTTCCATTGCGAGTTCACCGACGAAGAAACGCTCGACCTATTTGAAGAAGCCAAGGACCGTGTGTTTGTGGTGCCCACCGTCAGCTTGTTCCATACCCTGTTATACGAAGCAGAACCCTATATGAGTAACGACATTGCCAAGGCAATGCAAATTGACAAGTTACTGGAAGCTTCGCAGGACACCCACAACGCGCTGCGTAAACGCGGCATTCGACATACTATTGGTGGCGATTACGGTTTTGCCTGGAGCCACAACGGCACCAACGCGCGGGATATTGGATTTTTTGTGCAGTATTTTGGCTATAGTCCGACCGAAGCTTTGGTGTGTGCCACAGCGAACGGTGGCGCCATGATGACCATGGGAACGGATGAGAAACTGGGGCTGATTCAGGAAGGCTATCTGGCGGACTTACTGTTAGTGAAAGGCGATCCGATCGCTGATCCGGCTGTTGTCGTCGATGCTGAAAATCTGAAGTTGATTATGAAAGACGGCGCAATACATAAGAATATCGTCGCTGCTGAATAAGCCTATTGAATTACAAAGAATTTGGAGAGAGCACCATGAACGTAAAAATCAAAGTCAACCAGGGTGATGCACGTTGTCCCAATGCACCGAGTACCCAGGAGATCATTTCTGCCGATAGAGTGCCCGCTCCGGATTGGGTGCGTTCGGAGTCTTACCAATTCATGGGCAGCGAAGATATCTCAACGGATCGCTACACCGATCCCGCCTTTGCGAAAAAAGAACTGAACACGCTGTGGAAAAAAACCTGGCAATTCGCCTGTCGAGAAGAACATATACCGGAAGTCGGTGACTACTACGTTTACGATTTGGAGCACTACTCTTTTATTGTGACTCGCGTGGCTGAAAACGACATCAGGGCGTACTACAACGCTTGCTTGCATCGCGGTACTAAGCTGCGTGCATCGGGCACCGAAGGCTGTGCCAGCGAATTTCGCTGCCCTTTCCATGGTTGGTCATGGAATATTGATGGCACCAACAAAAAAATCACCTGTGAATGGGACTTCCCGCATGTAAATAAAGATGAATTCAAACTACCTGAAGCAAAAGTCGAAACACTGGGTGGTTTTGTGTTCATCAATATGGACGACAACGCGCCAACGTTGGCGGAATACATTGGCCCGGAAGCAATGGGTCATATAACGAAATGGAAGCTCGAAGATCGATATATCACCGCACACGTTTCGAAAGTGATACCGGCGAATTGGAAATTGACCATCGAAGCCTTTATGGAAGCCTATCATGTTATCGAGACGCATCCCCAGGTTGCACCGTCCAACGGTGATGCGAATTCTCAATACGATACCTATGGTGATCACGTAGACCGTTTCATTTCGACACTGGGCGTGGTAAGCCCTCATTTGGCTGGCCGTGTATCTGAACAGGACATACTGGATCAGTTCACTGTAGGCGATAGCTCCGTGCTTGCAGGGGCCGACCGCAAGTTAAAAGACGGTGAAACGGCTCGTCAGCGTATGGCGGATATGATGCGCGGTATGTTCGAGCAAGCCACCAATTCCGATCTTAGTAACGTTTCCGATTCAGAGATACTGGATTGCTTCTCATACACGTTGTTCCCGAACACGTTCCTGTTTCCGGGAATCTCCTTACCCATGGTATATCGATTTCGCCCGGTGAAAGGCGATCACCGCAAGTGTCTGTACGAGGTTTTCTTTCTGCGCCCTGTGCCGAAGGATGGCGAGCGCCCGGAGCCGGCCTGCGTCGTGCATCTGGAAGACCATCAGTCATTCACTGAAGCGGAAGGTATGGATCCTGGATTTGGAGCCATTCTAGATCAGGACACCGAGAATCTGTTGTTAGAACAGGAAGGCATTGAAGCCAGTGCGAAAAAAGGCCTCACGTTGGGCAATTATCAGGAAATTCGGGTACGTCACTTTGAACAGGTGATAGAGAAATACGTAAACGGCTAACTCCATACTGAGTAAAACAGAATCCGAATACGAGAATAAAAGGTTGTTAATTTTGTCGGAAGAACAAGTGGTAAAAGAATTTACACGGTTTTGTGAAACCGCTGCCCTGCCCGATGGCTCCAAACGGGCGAAGAAAATTAACGGCAGTATGGTGCTGGTGGTGCACACCAAAGGCAAGCTGTATGCCGTTTCTAATGTCTGTTCTCACCAAGATAAATTTCTTCATGCTGGACGGGTGCGTAATTGCAAAATCACCTGTCCTTTGCATGGTGCTCAGTTTGATCTGGCAACGGGAAATGCAACCTGTCTTCCTGCGACCAAACCGATCCCTACCTATGAAGTGCGGGTGGTAGACGACTGGATTGAAGTGGCTGTTTAGGAAATTGGCGTCAACTGGTTTTCTTTAGCAGTAGCGCAACGCTACTGTCAAAGGGGTGAAAACCGGCGACAACTATTTGTTTGTCGCCGGTATTTTTTTGCTACAAGAAAGCCCGGCAATTACGAATTAACCGTTCCTTGCGTTTGGGTCAGAATGGGTTCCGCGACTATCAAGCCGTCTTCTAAAACAACATCCTGCTTGTGAATGGTTTTATTGGAAAGCACCATAAGTGCGGGTGCAACCAGATAAGATGCCACCAGTGCAAGCACTATACACGCCGCTGTAATAACACCAAAACTGGCCATAATGGTCATCTGTGCCGTGATATACACCATAAAGCCTAGGCTGAGTACGATGGAAGTTATAAGCATTGCCCGACCGGTCGACATCAGCGTGTGTTTAATGGCGTAAGCAGGGTCACCGGTTTTTTCATACAGCTTCCTAAACCCATGCATAAAGTGAATGTTATCGTCCACTGTCAGGCCGATGGCAATCGAGCCGATCAGCATGGTGAGCATATCCAGGCGCATTCCCAGTAACTGCATGCCAGCCAGAACTGTAGCGATTGGCAGCAATGACGGTATCATGCTTAACAGGCCCAGCTTCACATTACCGATCAATAGCACCATCATCAAGGTTATAGAGATAGCTGCCAAGCCATAACTTTCGGCGGTCGATATCAACATTTTAGCAAACGTGACCCCCATAATGGGAGCCACTCCGGTGTAGCTTATCGAGACATCATAAGGGGCCATAGCCGTGTCCAGCCGTGTTCGCAGTTGGTCCAGCAACGGTTGCATATAAACACCATCAAACCACGTAGAAGTGATGGTCAAGCGCGCAATCCGATAGTCTTTGTCCACCATGTTGTAAAGATCATCGGGCTCGTCCATTTCCACCATAAACAATTCCTGGCTGATGAGCATCGGATCATCGGGAATGGAGTAGTGCTCTTCGTTGTTGTCATGTAACGCGCGATTGGTTTCTTTGATGATATTGGTAATACCGATCGCCTTTGAAATTTTGTAGTTTTCTGTATCCCATTCCACTACTTCTTTCTGGATCTGGTCCATTGCCCTGAGGAAACCGGGATTAAGAATGCCCCTGTCCTTGCCGGTATCCAGCACCACCTCGATGCTGCTGGTTGAACCCATGCGCTCTTCGTATTTTTTAATGGCAATGGTATAGGGGTTGTCTTGAGGTAGCCAGGCCATAGGGTAATGACTGAATTTCAATTGGCTGGCAATGAACAAACTACCAGCCAGCAATACCACTCCGATTACCACGATGGGTTTTGCGTACCGAACAGAAAAATCCGCACAGCCGCCAAGGAAGCGAAGCATGACGCCGTTTTCGTCCTGCTGTACCGGGCGACGTTTGACCGGTGCCAAAGCGATAACGCAAGGTAAAATCGAGATAGATAGCGCAAATGCCACAATCGAACCCAGAGCACCATATATGCCTAGGGAAGAAACCATGGTTAGCTCGGACATGGCGAACGACAGTAAACCCGCAGCGGTGGTAATACTGGTAAACAACATTGCCAAGCCGGTATGTCCCATCGCGTTTGACAGTGCTTGTATTTTTTCCGCACCATCATCGTAATAACGATAAAAAATGGTCAGCAAGTGGATGCTGTCACCGACACAAACCGCGAGCAGAAACGCTGGTAAAATTGAGGTACTGACCTGAATAGGGGTTCCCAGTATTGCCATCATACTCATCGTAATCGTGACGCCCAGCGCCATAATCAATAAAGGCAGGAATACGCCGGATGCCCGTTTAAATATGATCATCAAAACGATACCGATAATCAGATTAGCCAACCCGGATAGGACAATGAAATCCAGTCTGGTCAGTTCCGATAATACCAGCGAAATCGGCATGCCACCGGTGAGATCGACTTCATCTGAAATAACCCCCTGGTATTGAGTGGTGATGTCGTTAAGTTTCTCGTAGGCGGTCAGCATATCGGCTTCATCAAGATATCTACGATGTAATTCACCGCTACTGTCTTTTTCATAGGCAAATGAATTCAAACGCACTATCAATGCCACAGTGTGGGAGTCTGCAGAGATTAGAAAGTTTTGATAATTCTCATTGGTGAGGGCGTAGTCCTTTAACTTTTGTATCTCAGCTGGATCGTCCGGCAGCGTCTCGGGCAACAGATCGTCAACATACAGTGTGTCATCAGCGCCGTAGGTATGTCGGGCGTTGGCGAGAGAGTCGACGCTGTTAATGTAAGGCACCTCATCCATTAGCTGCTGATGCAAGGCGTGTAACTGTGTTGCAAATGTCTGGGTGTAAGGGTCATCCGTTTGAACCGTTATGATGAAGGTTTCATCACGTCCAAATATTTCCTTAAAGTCTATATAGGACTTCACTACACTTGAGTCTTCGGGCAGAAAGCCTTCTATGCTGCTGTCTTGCTTCAGGTGTCCGAGCTGAGATGCCATGCCGGCAATGATCAAAAGACAGCCCAGCAGCCAGCGACCGGGATGCTTGCCCAGCATTTGCCCCAGCTGCTCAAAGCTATGTTCTATTCTTAGTTTCCAACCTGTTTTTTTCGGATTCATTATGAATGTCTGCCTGCGCCCTATTAGCGCTAAAACGAAAATATTTACTCGAATAAACTGCGTAACGTCGGCTGATGCACTTTGTAAGAGGCAGTACGTGGAAGCTCGCTGACAAACTTCCATTTTACCGGAATGTGAGTAGCGGCAATATGTTCGCGCAAGTGCTGTTCCAGCTCTTCAAATGAAGGCGTGGTTGCCCCGGCCTTCAGCTCGATTGCGGCAGCGGGTACCTGACCGAGCCGATGATCCGGTATTCCAATTACTCCTGCCGCTGAAACCGCACTGTGAAGCAATAGCGCGGTTTCGATTGTTTCGGGCAATACTTTAAATCCGCCGCGCATAATGGCGCCGTCTGCCCTGCCACACAGGAATATAAATCCGTCCTCATCAACGTAGCCAATATCGGAAGTGCGAATCCAGTGTGTACCCATACGGGGCGAGACGACTTCAAGAATCCCGGTCTCGCCCGGCGGCAACTCCTCGTTGCTTTCGGCATCGATTACTCTGAAACGTGCGCCTGGATACGGTTTACCAACACTGCCAGTTTTACGGCTGCCCCATTCAGCATACACCTCCGGTGACATACCGGCGACCGGGCCTCCAAATTCGGTGGCGCCATAGGCCAGTAAAATAGGCACACCATAGCGAGCTTCAAACGCACTCTGAACACCCGGATCAAGGGGTGCTGACCCCGAGCCAATCATTTTTAAACAGGCAAAATCTTCACGCGGTAAATTAGCATCCAGTACCATCTGAACACCGGCTGGAGGTAATCCTCCCGCGGGCGGCTGATAACGCTTCAGGTGATCATGCCAGCCTTCAATATTGAAACGGTCTAGCAGTACCCCTCTTTGTCCCCGCAATAACGGTGCGATGGTTGCGTGAAGCCCAGTGATATTGCCAGTAGGAAAATACATCAGAATTGGAGGAAGCGCGCGTGGATTATCTCCTTCCGAGGAAGGCGTTCTGCGCCCTCCTACGATATGTTTAGCAATGGTTTCGTAGTCGAATTCAAACGGCTTGGGCGCACCTGTCGTGCCGCTGGTATGAATTTCAATGAAGGGTGCTGGGTAACCAGTGGTCGGGTTTAGCGAGCGTTCCAGCCCCGGCACCTGTTTTGCGCCCCGTTGCGATAAGGCGATCCCGGCGATGCCTGCAGATTTCAGCGCTTTCGTTATTTCACTATTAAATGTTTCGTCCGCTGCAATCACGACCGAGGGGTTGATTTGCTCAATCTCCCGGGCCATTGAAGTGGAAGACTGAAATGGATAAACCAAACGAAAGGTAAACCGTTTTTCCATTAATCCCAGATAAGCCGCGATAGCGGAAGGCCTGTTTTTTGCTACCAAAACTATTTTGGTATCCGGAGCCGCACCGCATGCGGCGATCAGCTCCGTAACCATCCCAGCGATCCGTCTCAAATCTCCCCAGGTATACCATTGCTTTTCAAATTCAATGGCCTGGTCTTCGGGGTTTTGATTCAATACCGTTGCGCTGAGTTTATGGAGTCCCTCTGAGCCCATTGTCTTGCCATACCTTTTACGTAATTACTTTATTTGTAATTATCTTATTGTTTTTTCGTTGCCGGGAATAAAAAATAATTCATTCCTCTATGTTGTTTTGTTTTATACCAGGCCCACTACAGGAATACCCGCTCCGTGAATTGCACTGCTCGCATCGGAAGCCAGAAATCCAACTACATTCGCCAAGTCTTCCGGCTTCACCCACGCACTGTAATCAGCATCAGGCATTGCATTGCGATTATTCGGCGTATCAATAATGGAAGGCATGATGCTGTTCACATTGATTTTTTTCGCTCTCAGTTCGTCTGCCATGGTTTCGGTCAGACGGGACACCGCACTTTTTGAAGCGAGATAAGCGCCCATTTGAGCTCCACCTTTCACTGACGATGCCGCGGAGACGTTTATAATCTTACCACCACCCTGCTTTAGCATCACCGGAACAGTGGCAGCTGAAGTGTTGACGATCGAGCGGGTGTTCAGATTAAACAGAAAATCCCAGGTTTTATCTGATGTTTCATGGACTTGCTCGCCCATCATAAAACCACCGGCGATATTCGCCAGCACGTCGATTCGACCGAACCTTGATACAATTTTGCTGAATGCTTCCGCTGTGGATTCGCGCTTTGTTAAATCACAGGCCAGCAAAATCTCGTTTTCTTCATTGCTTTCAGGGAAGCTTTTATTCAGCAAATCTTCGCTATAATCAACCAAAGCCAGTTTAGCACCTTCGTTTCTGAAGTAGGCCGCAATACTTTGCCCGAGTCCACCGGCAGCACCGGTTATAACAACGATTTTATCGGAAAACATACTCATATTTTTACAATCCTTTTAATAGGTACCTGAATGGGTAAGCTTTATTCCTGCGGTTTCTTGCCCGCTTGTTTTAGCTTTTCCAGGTCCACTAATACCGGGAATCCACACTGGGCAACTGCGCTGCCATGCCCTATTGAATGAATATCGAATACCGATTGGATAGCGGAGTACTGACCCTGGATGTCCAGTGTCTGATTGACGGCACGTTTTGCCATCGCCAGTCCGAAGGCAGGCATTTTTGCAATCTGCTGGGCCAGCTCCATAGCCTGGGAATCGAGCTCTTCCAATGGTATGACGCGGTTCACCATTCCCAACTCACGTGCTTCTTCTGCGGTTATAGAAGACGCTGTGAATAGCATCTCTTTCGCTTTACGCGGGCCGAATTCCCATGTGTGACCATGGTATTCCACGCCCCCTATGCCCATCATGACAACCGGGTCACGAAATTTTGCATTATCGGCAGCAAGGATTAAATCGCAAGGCCAGCACAGCATCATTCCCGCAGCGATACAGGAGCCTTGCACAACCGCAATAGATGGTTTGGGTATATCGCGCCATTTGCGACTGAATCCGAGAAAATGCTTACGCTCGTGCATATATAATTTCATCATGCCGGATTCCGCTTTGTCTTTATCGAACTGCGCCTGAGCGTTCGAGTTGGACAAGTCGTGCCCGGATGAAAAATGCTTGCCGTTGGCCCGCAACACAATCACTTTAACCTGATCATCTTCAGCTGCACGGTCCCAGGCTTTGTCTAATTCCAATAACAGTTCTTTGTTTTGAGCATTTGCTTGTGCCGGGCGATTCAGGCTGATGATCGCTACCGCACCTTCAGTTGCATAATCGATCGGGGATGTCGTTGTGGTTTCATTGGTCATAACTCTGGTCCTCTCGAATTAGTCTGTTTCTAATTGTTGTATTGGTTTTTTCGCTTGGCTTACCGGGGTTGCATCCGTATTGCACCGTCCAAACGAATGGTTTCTGCATTCATGTATCGATTACGGACCATTTCCAGAACCAGGCTCGCAAATTCATCCGGGTGGCCGAGGCGACGGGGATGAGGCACCATTGCGCCCAGCGCGTCTTTCATTGCCTGAGGTGCTCTTGCCATGGCCGGGGTATCGAATATGCCGGGTTGTATCGTATTTACGCGAATTGCCTCACGGGATAAGTCACGGGCGATGGTCAGGGTCATACCCACAATACCGGCTTTCGCTGCCGAATAGGCAGCTTGCCCCATCTGTCCGTCTGTGGCAGCCGCCGATGCCGTGTTCACGATAACGCCGCGCTCCTCGTCCAGTAGATCTTCAGCCATCATGCCCGCTGCAGAACGGGTGATGCAGCGAAACGTGCCCACGGTATTCAAACGTAAAACCCACTCGAACTTGTCGGTAGGAAACATTTGAATTTCACCTGTCTTTTTATCTCTGCGCACGGTAGGGATAGCGTTACCACCGCCGGCACAACAAACTAAAATCCGCTCCTGTCCATTGACCTCACGCGCACTCGCAAATGCCTGATCGACACTTTCGTCTGACAAAACATCGCACTGACAGAAGACCGCGCCGGTCTCTTTTGCCATTTTTTCGCCGATCTCCTGATTAAGATCGAATATGGCAACTTTAACTCCCTGTGCCCTTAATGCTTTTACCGTTGCCAAGCCCAGTCCTGATGCGCCGCCCGTGACGACTGCAGATAGAGTAGAATCAAGTTTCATGGTATTAAATCCTATAGAAATTTCTTATTATCCAAGGCCGGACTTTGACTGGAAATCCAGTGCCTAATTTCCATCGGCAAACCTAATACTGTTCTGTTGCAGGTGAGAGTTTGCCCGTGCGTTGCGTCGACCTCATTATATACAACACTGTTGTTGTTTAGTATTATACCTTCAATTTCTCTTATAAAGCCAACGTCTTTGTCGTCAGGCACGTACCCGCAGAATAACTAGAAACCGGAGAATAACTTATGACTCAAGTAATGAAGGGCGTGAAAGTCCTTGAAGTAGCACAATTCACTTTTGTGCCTGCAGCCGGCGCTATTTTGGCTGATTGGGGCGCTGACGTAATTAAGATTGAACATCCGGTCCGCGGTGATACTCAGCGTGGTTTCATCAATATGGGTGGCATGAAAATAGACCCGCAACGTAACACCATGATGGAGCACGCAAACCGGGGTAAACGCAGTGTAGGCATCGACATATCCAATCCCGAAGGCGTGGAGTTGCTTTATGAAATTGCCAAGGACTGCGATGTCTTTATTACGAATTATCTGCCGTTCCAGCGCCAGAAACTGAAAATCGATCTGGAGCATATCCGTGCAGCTAACCCGAATATTATATATGCCCGCGGCAGTGCCTATGGCGACAAGGGCCCGGAACGGGACATCGGCGGATTTGATGGCACGGCATTCTGGTCACGTAGCGGTGTCGGTCACTCCATGTCACCAGAAGAGTTAGGTCAGCCATTGGCCCAGGGCATCGCTGCCTTTGGTGATTCTATCGGAGGTATGAATATCGCTGGCGGTATTTCCGCCGCTTTATTTCATCGCGCGCAGACCGGTGAAACCAGCGAAGTTGACGTTTCTTTGCTTAGTACCGCCTGGTGGGCGGCCGGGTCGGCAGTTGACCTCTTTATTGAAAAGAACGACGTCATGCGCAACCGTATGCCCCGCTCCGGTGGTAACCCGAATAACCCGTTCACCGGAAATTACGCCACATCCGACGGTGGCACTATTAATTTATGCATGATCACACCGGGTAACTTTATTAAAGACACCTTTACTCACCTGGGGATTCCGGAAGCCGCAGACGATGAACGATTTTCAACTGTTCAGGGGCTAATGAAAAACTGGAGCGATGCCAGTGACCTTATGACAGCTGCCTTTGCTGCCAAGCCCTTCGAATATTGGCGTCAGCACCTCAAAACCATGAAAGGTCAATGGGCGCCGGTTCAAAGCCTGCTGGATCTTGCAGGTGATGAGCAAGCCCTGGCCAATGATATGTTGTTTGAGGTTGAGTCGGTTGACGGAGGTGACCCGATCAAGTTGGTGCGTGGCCCCGTGCAGTTTAACCATCAGGCAGTGGAAAATACGCGAGCCCCTCAGGCTTCTGAGCATACTGAAACGTTCCTTATGGAATTGGGTGTTGAATGGGACCGCATTGAAAAGCTTAAATCCAGCGGCGCAATTGCCTGACGCCGGCCGGTATTAAGCAGCGTAAAATCAGAATTACATACAGAACCTATAAAATAGAACGAGCGCATTATGAAGCCAGGAACAAAACTAAAAAGCACAGCTTGTGATACTGAAGTCATGGTCATTAAAGGAAGCAATATCGAAGTGGATTGCGGCGGCAGCCCCATGTCGGATACTGCGCCGGAAGCAAAGGCTGAGCTGGATTCCGCTTTTGCCGAGGGTACAAAAGTGGGCAAACGTTATGTCGATGCCGATGCAACAGTAGAGCTGCTGTGTGTTAAAGCAGGTAAAGGTTCGCTCTCGATCGGTGGCACCGCGCTACAGATCAAAGACAGCAAACCTCTACCCTCTTCCGACTAAAGGTCCGCCCATGAATATTTCACTCTTTCTTCAAATGGCGGCAGAAACCGACCCCGACCGGATTGCCCTAGTCTGTAGCGGGCGGCGTTGGAGTTATGGCTCGTTATGGCAGGCTGCACAGGGTGCAGCAGCGGTCATCACCCGTAGCGGTTGCGAATTCGTGGCATTGCTGGATGAAAGTAGCGAGGCCACGGCAATTGCATTCTTTGGTGCAGCCTTGGCCGGGGTTCCCTACGTGCCGCTGAACTATCGCTTGGCAGATGAAGATCTAGCCGCGTTACTGAATCGGATTGCACCCGCCTGTGCCATAGGCGATGTGGAGCGTATTCAAAAACTGAACCCGGACGGCAAGCATAACTGCTTTCAAAGGGCTGAGTTTGTACTCGAAGCAGAAGCGATCAACGAACCTTTCGAAGAGCGTGAACAGGAAGACGGTATTGCTGCACAGATTTTCACCAGTGGCACGACCTCTGCGCCTAAAGCGGCCTTGCTAAAACACGCCAATTTGGTTTCCTACATTCTGGGCACGGTGGAATTTGCATCGGCCGCAGAAGAAGAAGCCAGTCTGGTGTGCGTTCCGCCCTATCATATTGCCGGTATTGCCGCCCTGCTCAGCTCTATCTATTCCATGCGGAAGATTTTGATGCTGCCCGCGTTCGATCCAGATACCTGGCTTACGTTGGCAAGTGAAGAGCGCGCCAGTAACGCGTTCGTAGTGCCTACGATGTTGTCACGCATAATCGCGCGCATGGAAGAAGGCGCTGAATCAGATCTGTCAAAACTAAAAGCGATCGCATATGGCGGTGGCCCTATGCCTATGGTGGTAATCGAAAAAGCCATGCAACGCTTTCCGGGGTGTGGTTTCACTAACGCCTACGGGCTGACAGAAACCAGCTCTACCATCGCATTGCTGGGCCCTGACGATCATATTTCCGCATTTGCCTCTACTGATCCTGCTGCTCGGGCTCGCCTCGGCTCGGTAGGTCGCCCGTTACCAACAATAGAACTGGAAATCCGGGACGAAGAAGGTAATTGTCTTCCTGCCGGCGAACGGGGTGAGATATACGTGCGTGGCGAACAGGTTTCTGGAGAATACAGGGAACGCTCTGCACTGGATTCCGATGGGTGGTTTCCGACCCGTGATGCAGGTTGGCTCGACGAAGAAGGCTTCTTGTTTCTTGCCGGGCGAGCTGATGACGTTATAGTTCGTGGTGGTGAAAATATTTCACCCGGAGAAATAGAAGAAGTATTGCTCAGCCACCCTTCAATTGCGGACGTCGCGGCAGTGGCGGTACCGTCAGTTGAGTGGGGTGAGGCGGTGGGTATTGCTTTTGCTGTAAAACCCGGCAGCCCCGTACCCGCTGACGACGAGCTGCGCAGTTTAGTGAAAGATCGCTTACGTTCGTCTCGGGTACCTGAGCGCATAGCCAAGATGGATGTGTTGCCGTATAACGAGATGGGGAAGCTACTGCGTCGGGAAATCCGTAAGCTGTTTCAAAGTTAACACATACGGTCTCTATCCGCGTTCGATTGCGGGAGTTTAGTTAGCGTCAGAAAAAAGCCGCATCAATTACAATTTGATGCGGCTTTTTTTATAAAGGCCTGTACGATATTAGCGCTGTCAAACACGCTCAATAATAATAGCCGGAGCCATGCCGCCTGCGGCGCACATTGTGATTAAACCGCGCTTGAGATTTTGTCTTTCCAATTCATCCAATACGGTGCCGATTAGAATGGCTCCGGTTGCGCCGATTGGGTGACCCAATGCAATCGCCCCGCCGTTGACATTGATTTTGTCTCTATCGATATTTAAGTCGCGAATAAACTTTTCTACCACGACAGCGAAAGCTTCGTTAACTTCCCACAAATCAATATCATTCACAGTGAGCCCGGCTTTTTGCAACACTTTCTCTGCTGCTGCAACAGGCGCATTTAGCATCAAAGTGGGATCACCGCCCATATTGGCAACGGCCACTACACGGGCACGGGGCTTCCAGCCTTGTTTTTCAGCGTACTCTTTTGAGGCCATTAATAAACCGGCCGCTCCATCAACAACACCCGATGAGTTACCGGCGTGATGGAAATGCTCGATTTTCAGATCCGGATAGCGCTTGTTGATTAACTGGCGATAGGTATTACCATCCCGGTCAGCGGGAAAATCTGCAATTTTGCTGAAACTGGGCTTCAGGTCCGCGAGGTTTTCCAGCGTGGTTTGGGGCCGAGGGTGCTCATCACGGTCCAATATAAGGTTACCCTCGTCATCCAGTACAGGCACGATGGAATGATCGAAACGCCCTTCTTCAATGGCGATCGCTGCCCGACGCTGACTTTCTAGCGCGAATGCGTCCAGGGCTTCACGACCAATACCTTCCATTGAGGCAATTGCATCCGCACACAGACCCTGGTGCGATTGCGGGTGTCGCTCGTGCAGGCGCAGGTTGCCGGTGCCGATGCCCATCGGCTTGATGCCCGCTTCCATTTCCTGTTTGCTGAGTGCCATAATCAGGGACATCATTTCAGTGCCCCCGGCAATAATACAATCCTCGAACCCGGCTTTCAGTTGTCCTGCCGCCAGGTTGGCTGCGGTCAAACCACTGCCGCAAAACCGATCCAGAGTCACTCCGCTGACCTTGACATCGAATCCGGCATCAAGCGCCGCCATGCGGCCTAAATCGCCAGCCTGAGTTCCTTTTTGTGCACTGGTTCCCCAGATAACATCATCCAACTCGGCTGTATTAATATTATTGCGTTCCTGCAGAGCCTTGAGCACGACAACCGCTAAATGTTGCGGATGCATTTTGGCTAAAGCACCTTTGTCCATTTTGCCGATACCTCGAGGTGTACGGACGGCGTCAATTATAAACGCTTCGGACATCTTGATTTTCTCCTGTTAGAGTTCCTGAATTGCGCACAGCGCAGTGCCATAGAATGCACTAAGGAAAAGAGGTTGCTGAAATAGAAAAAGGCGGCAACTTTTTGTGAGCTGCCGCCTTTTTTTGTTAGCCTGCGATCTTCTTACCTTGCTCACCGTGGTGCTGGAACATTCTCATCAAATCACCGGAGGTGATGCGACGAGGCTCTTCGCCTTTCGCCAGGGGGCTGGCGCCGCCGCAGGATTTCGGCGTCGTATCCACACCATCTTTGGCCGCTTGCGCACGTAGCGCGCCAACGGTCAGGTTTTCTTTTTTGATGTGCTTGAACGGATCAAAGTTGAACCAGTTCATCGCATTGAGGTGAGTGATCTTGTCGATCTGTTGTTGCTTGAGGTGTTTGATGTCACCCCACAAATGATCCGGGCAGTTAGGCCAAAGTGTGTCTGAGTGGGGATAATCACACTCATAAGCAATCAGGTCTTCATTCAGTTCGTCCAGATTCTTCAGGCCATATGCGTCATCAATAAAGCACAGCATGAAGTGTTTTTTGAACATTTCGCTGGGCAGCATGCCGCTGAAATGGTTGTGGGTCCAAAACTTATGACGAGAGTGGGCAAAATCAGCTCGTTCCAGGAAGTAAGGAACCCATCCGATACTGGCCTCGGACAACGCAACTTTGAGGTTATATTCGTGCAATGCACTCAGATGTAACCAGTCCGCAGCACCCACTGCACTCGACATCGGCATCGTCGTAATCCATGCCTCGATGGGCGTTTCCATCGACGCGTGTGGAACCGGGTTACCTGCGCCAATATGCAGACACATGGTCATGTCATGCTCGGCAATGGCTTTCCACATTGGATTCCAATATTCGTTGTGAACACTGGGTAATTCCTGCTTGGTTGGGTTCTCATTCAGAGACACTGCGGTGCAACCTTTAGCAGCAATCCGTTTGATCTCCGCTACTGTCGCATCCATATCCCAGGTTGGAAGGATTGCACAAGGAATGAATCGGCCGGGATAGGCGCCACACCACTCATCAATGTGCCAATCGTTGTAGGCACGCAGATGTTTAAGGGAGAGCGCCTTGTCTGGTGCTTTGTGAAAGCGTCCACCATCAAAGCCGACGCAGGTGCCGAAGTTCAGTGATGCCGCAACGCCGTTTACATTCATATCGTTGATGCGGGCATCTACGTTGTAAACACCCTCGCGCATTTCTTCCAGCGAGTTGGGTTCCATGCCGTATTCTTCCAGGGGACGCCCGACAACCGCATTGAGCCCGACTGACGGCATGTACATGCCCTGGTAAGTCCAGAAGCTCTTACCATTTTCATCTGTATCGAATTTGGGAGCGGTTTTCAAATCTTCAGCTGACAGGTGCTTATCGAACATGTCCGGTGGTTCAGTGATGTGATCATCTACGCTGATGATCACCATATCGTTCATTTCCATGATTCACGTCCTCTAGGTTCGTCGTGTTATTCGAGTTCTATTTATTCTTTAACTCTGTTGTTTTTAAACTTATCGTTGTTCAACAACCGGCTTATATTTGTCTAGCGGTTGTTCAGTCCTTTGGTTAGTCGTTTGACTAAAATCCAGTATTTCACCAATCCGTTTTGCCTTTATCGCCATTTCAGGCTGAAAGGAGTAACAGTTCGGTGGCATTTTAGTGGCATCCGATTGCTGTTCTATCGGAATACTACGGCCGTTAGCCAACATATTTCCCCACTGCAGCAGGCGGGCTGGTTCCTGTAAACCCGGCTCCAGCGTGTCGATCCACGAGCGCAACTTATCAAGCCTGATACCAGCTGCTGCGTCAGGTTTTACCAAATGGAAGCCGGATTCCGTCCACTTCAGTAGCGTTTCTCCGTTCTTTCTTATTTCAGCGACGCGCTCATTATCAATGGCATCGGAAACCTGAATATCATAGATCGTTTGTGCACCATCTTGAGCATGAGCGGCAGCGAGCATCGCCATATCGTATAAATGGGTACAGTTCGCTTTTTTGTCACCACGCTCTGCAAATTGTTTCAAAGGTAAACCGGTGAAAGTCTGCATCAGCATGTGCTCCGCTCCAGGACAGGTAGACCATGGTGCACGGCGCATATCGGGCTCTATTCGAATGGCGTTGCCGCCACTGTGGTGAACGATCACACTCATGCAGTGAAAATCGTCCTCCACCTCAGCTTGAACCGCCCCTTGTGAGGGCGTCAGCCGGATACGGCGCCAGAACCCGGTTAGTTGCTCCGGCACAGCGAACTCAGTCCCGCGCGAGAAGCAGCGCTGTTGCCAGCGGTCCGCCTCCCGAGGTGGCGATGGCCACTTTCGGATCACCTTTGATCTGGCGATCACCGCCCAACCCGCGTAATTGAACTACCGCTTCATGGGCAAATCCAAAGCCATGTAAACGTCCACCGGCGATCTGGCCACCGAACGTGTTCATGGGTAATTCTCCATCCAGCGCAATCCGCTGTCCGCCTTCAATAAAGCGACCGCCTTCCCCTACCTCGCAGAAACCCAAAGCTTCAAGCCAGGTCAGGGCAAGAAAACTGAAACCGTCATAAAGTTGTGCGGTGTCCACATCGGCAGGCTTGTAATCAGTGCGCTTCCACAAATCCCGCCCTGTCGCGTAGGAAGCCATCCACTCCGCCTGATCCCAACTGTGGCGATCAACGCTGCCGGCCATAGCCGCTATGCGGACTGGTGTACAGGTGACCTCGTCAAGCGCGTCGCCTGCAGAAACGATTAAAACAGTGGACGCGTCAGTGAACCGGTCGCAATCCATCAAACACAGTGGCTCTGCTACTAGGCGTGCCGCCATATACTCGTCCATTGTTAACGGCTTTTGGATCAGGGCACGGGGATTGAGCATTGCATTCGCGCGATCCGTTAATGCGATTTGCGCAAGTTGTTCACGGGTCATGCCGTATTTCTTGACGTGGCGCATGGCGTACTGGGCAAACCAGGTTGCCGGTGATAACGCATTAAAGGGCGCGGTCCACTGGGAATGACTTTCCACGCGGTCACGCCGTGGCATGGGAAATTCATCCGGGCGTGCCATCGCTGCAGCTTCGTATACAGTTCGATAGCATATGATATGGCGCGCCTGACCGGCACGAATGGCTCCGACTGCAGCAACAACTGCCCCTAATTGCGAGGTGATTTCGCCACCACCGGCATACCAGGTGGCTTTGATACCCAGAGCGTCGATCAGCTCGTCAGCCCCGATGGGTGAGAATCCCAACATTTGAGGAACACGACCCGGATAAGTAGAAACCCCGTCTATCTGGCTGATGGACAAGCCTGCTTCTTCAAGCGCTTCTTTTACTGCATCCAGGGTAAGTAGTAACGGGTGGCGTTCCAGGTTTTGCCCAATTTGAGACTGCCCGATTCCAGTTATATAGGCTTCTGCATCTTTTTTCATAGCTTGTTTATTCATGGGTCTGTCTTTTCAAATAGAGGCAGAAAAATGTCATCCTGCTGCTCGAATTTAACCTTAACGCGGTCTCCAATATCGACCTCGTCAACTTCACATCCCACGATGTTGGTGGTCAGATACACACCTGGAGCCTCATCCAACGCAACTCGCGCGATCACGAACGGAACCTCCATTTTTGGATGCCATTTCTGATGGTTTATGGTGAATGTATCCACCCGCCCAGCGCCACTAACGACTTTTGGTGCGACCTGCTCTGACAGGCAATGACGACAAACCGGCCGGGGCGGATGGGTAAACTCCCCGCAATCGCTGCAGCAGTAGATGCGTAGCTCGCCTTGCTCTCCGCCGGTCCAAAAATCGCGATTTATCGAGTCCAGCTTTGGTAACGGTCGCATTACTCAAACATCCTCACTGCATTGCTATCAGTAAACCATCTGCAAATGGCATCTGTTCTGCCTTGCTTATTCTTGGCAATCACAAAAATCTCCTGACTGTTTTACTCTTAATGCACACCACTGGTGATTACTATAAAGCATGCATCCGGGATAGTCCACCGGCTTCTGGCTAAGGGTTTATGCTCTAAAAAACAATAGGTTATAGTCTCTGCCCCTGGCGCAACCCAGGTTAAAAGGCAGATTTTGATAATAGGTCTTGGGCGATTTGATCAGCGTATGCATTGCCGGACCCGCTCAATTGCTCACTCAGCAGCGCGCGCTTCAAAAACAAATGGCAAGGGTGCTCGTCTGCCATGCCGATACCGCCATGCAACTGCAAACAATCCTCAGCCACGCTCGCAAACATCGTTGTAGAGAATAATTTAGCGCTTTTCGCTTTTAGTTCCGCATCACTGGAATGCAGCTGATCGCCGACTTTACGTAATGAGTCAAACAACATGGCTTCTGCCGCGACGATGGACGCTTTGCTGTCTGCACACCGGTGTTTAAGTGCTTGAAACATGGCTAAAGGTCGCTTGAACTGCACCCGGGTCTGTAGATGATCAACGGTCATCTCTAGCAGCGCCGCTGCACTCCCGATGGCATCAGCGGAAAGTGCAAAATCGCGCTGAGCCAGCAGTCGCTTGATCAGGCTACGTGCCTTATCACCTTGTGCAAGCCTCGTTTGAGCAGCCAGTTTCACACCCGTTAGCCGCACGTTGAACAGGCGCCGGGTCTGATCCCAGGTCGGCTTTGCGACGATCTCGATTCCGGGCTGGTCCAGCGCGACCAGAAGCACTGCTTCGCCATCGGCGGTGCCAATCAAAATGTGGTCTGCGTTGTCCGCGGATTGAACACCGACGGCAACTCCGTTGAGGTTGCTTCCGTCGCTGCGAACAACGCAATCGGAGAGAGGGGCAGTAATAAAATCGCCACTAAAAATACGCTCCAGCCAAGCTTCGCGATCGGAGAGGTCCGAGTGGCAAATGGCGTCTATTGCGAGCATCGCGGGTAGGTAGGGCGCACAGCAAAGTCCGCGACCGAGCTCCGAGTGCAAGGTCACCGCACCTTCAATGCCGGAACCGAGTCCCGATAACTCTTCCGGGACTGATACCATCAACCAGCCCAATTCGACTATCCGGGTCCAGGTGTCACTTTCGGCGGTCGCGACGCCAGCCCCATCGATAACCCGCCTGACGGAGTCCTGCAGTTCTGCTAATTCAACATTCATGATTTGCCCTCCGTCACCTGCCAGCTTTTGGGTTCGCGTGGCATACCCAACATTCTTTCCGAGATAATATTGCGCTGAATCTCGTTACTACCACCGGCTATCGACCAGTTGTAAGAGTTCATAAAATCCAGTGTCCAATTACCGGTTTCCTGGGTAGCACCACGCATAAAACCGGAATGGTATTGCCCTTCCAGCCCGTTTATACGAACACCAAGTGCGGCAAACTCACGCAGGGTTTTAGCGTAAACTAATTTCACAATAGACGCGTCACCCACCTGTTCCGTGTCAGAGATGCGTTTCATTAAATATTGATCCGCAAGTGCACAGGCAGCATCGACATTGACTATCAGCTTGCCCAAATCCCGCTGTAAGACCGGATCTTCACGGCAGCCGCGATCGTGCATTGTTTTGGTGAGCATCGGCAATGCATAGCGCATGCGCTGGGTCAGCTCAACCAGCGTTAATCCGCGTTCGGAGGCGAGGGTCGCCTGAGCCACAGCCCAACCTGCACCCTCCTCTCCCACTCGGTTTTCGATCGCCACTTCAACGTCGTCGAAAAAAATCTCTGCGAACTCATCGTCGCCGGTAATTTGTGAGATCGGGCGTACTGACACCCCTTTGGACTTCATATCCAGCAATAGATAGGTTAAGCCAGCTTGCGGTGGTCCGGAGTTATCTGTTCGAGTCAATAGCAGGCAGTAATCTGCATACTGCGCCATAGTGGACCAAGTTTTCTGTCCATTAACAATGTAATGGTCACCGCGGCGTACAGCTTTTGTTCGCAGTGATGCCAGATCCGAACCGGCATTGGGCTCGGAGAAACCCTGGCACCAGATTTCACCATTCAGAATGCCGTGCAGATATTTTTCCTGCTGTTGTTCCGTGCCACATTCAAACAGTGTGCAAGCAGCGTGATACAGAGCCACAAAAAATAGAATCAACCGTGGTGCATCAGCGCGTGCGACTTCTTCAAATATGACTTTTTGTTCTGCCAGAGAGCGGCCACCTCCATGCCAGCCTTGCGGCCAGTGCGGAGTGGCATAGCCGGCCTGGGAAAGCTTCACGAACCATTCTTTCTGCAAGGTTACGAATTGCTCTTGCTCGACATTCGTCATGGCTTCGCGCCAGCCGTCTGGAACATTGGTTTGCAACCATTCTCGCACTTCCAGTCGCAGCGACTGAATATTATCTTCTGTACTCATACAACAGCCTTATCGATTACCTGATTGGACAGACAGGTAAATTACTATTTACAACCCTGAAAGAAATCGAACGCCGGTTAACGATTCCGAAGTGGCCCAAAGTCGTCTGCCAAATTCGATATCACTTGCCAAGGGATTCATGCGCGCTTTGCCGGTTTTGCCTTTAATTTCAAACAACCCGGTGGGTCCGTAGTAATCACCACCCACCACATCGTCGGCGCTGATTGCATGAACCATCGGCTCAGCTGCGTGCACTGGCAGTGCAACAATCCAGGATTCGAGTTTTCCCTGGTACCATTTCCCAAACGCTGTTTTAGGTGTGGTGGCGCCGGTTTTGGTCCCCACATCAGTTGCAGCAAAACCAGGATGTGCACCAAGAGAAATAATGTCAGCGCCGTTTTTCTGCAGGCGACGATGTAATTCCATGGTGAAACTCGCCGTAGCAATTTTGCTGCGGGCGTACGCTTTCCAGTGGTTGAATTTTGTTTTGTCCCAATTGGGATCTTCAAAATCAAATTTACCGAAACGGTGGGCTAAGCTACCTATATTGATGATTCTTGTCGGAGCCCTTTTATTGAAATAGGGCAGCAGCCTTCCGGTTAGTGCAAAAGGGCCCAGATAATTGGTCGCAAGGTGAAGTTCGTGACCCATGCTATTACGGGACAGCATCGGGGTCACAATACCTGCGTTATTAACTAGAATATCCAACTCTCCGATTTGCTCTGCAAAACTTTTCACAAAATCCTCGACGGAGGACAGTTCGGAGACGTCAACGGGCAGAATATCAATTTTACCTTCCGGGACCTGAGACAGTATGGTGCTGCGGGCTTTCTCTGCTTTATCCATGCTGCGGCAGGCCATCAGAACGCGGGCGCCTGTTGCGGCTAGCTTAAGCGTAGCTTCGTAGCCAATGCCCGAGTTCGCGCCCGTGATCACGACTGTTTTATTAGACAAACTCATCTGTAATAGACCTTCTTACACAATACCGCTGCAGAAATCCGGGCAGTTATTTTGACGCTTTGCGGTCACTGCAGTTTGAAAAATGCTGACGGTTTTAGTTGTATTTATTTTTCGGGGTGTTGGGGGTATTAGCGGCTTTCCCGAAACGGTATTTTTTTAGTTATAAAGCTTTTTGCCACAAATCCCACTAATAAACAACCCTGTTGACCAGTAATTGATTGGGATGCTAGCATAGATCCACTAATTTACGTCGAGTTTAAAGTAAAAAAAAGAGCCCTGAAAAACCATCCGCAACGTCTTCCGGTTCAGGCCCGTTAGCGCAAACAGCTTTGATAACTAAAGCGATTGAGCCTCCCTGCGCTATAAGACCGTCGCCCGCACAACGGTTTTGATAAGGGCATTAAGAATAATAAGTCGGGGGCACATCCCCACTGAAGCTAAATAACGGAGTCGCCTTACCATGAATTTAAATCTCTCAGACGATCAACGCATGATGCGTGAGAATTTCGCGCGCTTTCTGACTGAGGAAAGTAGCATGTCCCGCGTGCGTGCTGCTCAACCGGGCGGGTTCGATCAGCGTCTGTGGCAAGGGCTTGCGGACATGGGGGCGTTTTCAATGCGCGTTCCTGAAGCATCTGGCGGTCTGGAATTAGGTTTATTGGATGCCGCTGTGTTCATGGAAGAAGTGGGTCGTACCCTGGCTTCCGGGCCGGTTGCTGAGACCTTGGTAGCCACGCGCTTGCTGGCTTTGCTCGGCGCTGAGTCGCAGGCGGCTCTACTCGATGACGCCATGAGCGGTAAATCCGTGGTCACGATTGCTTTCCATGATATCGCCGACGAGCCCATGCAATGGGTGCCCGGTGGTGCAGTTGCAACAAAGGTTATCGCCCGCAATGGCAGCAAAATAGTGCTGGTGGACGCGGCAACCGCCGCGGTGTCTGATAGTGGAGATCGAACTGAGGAAAACCTGGCTTCAACGCCAATTGCAGAACTGCATTTGGCAGACGCAACTCAATCCACCCTATCCGGCGATGAATCCGGGCTAATTGAATTTGCCAAAGCGTTGGAAGAGTGGAAATTGCTGGCTGCGGCCGCCTTATCCGGTTTGTCGCGTGAAGCGGTCCAGTTAGCTGCGGCGTATGCATGTGAACGTGAAGCCTTTGGTCAACCCATCGGTACTTACCAAGCAATATCTCATCCGTTGGCTGATCGCATTACTGACATTGACGGTGGCAAGTATTTCGTCTGGAAAACCATTCACGATATTGCCGATGCCAAGCCCGGCGATTCTGAGGCAGCGGCCCAAGTTTCCCTTTCTGCCTGGTGGAACGCGAAAACTGCCAGCCTTGCCGTGTCCCATTCACTGCACGTTTTCGGGGGCTACGGTTTAACTACGGAATACGATATTCACCTATACAACCTGCGCGCTAAGGATTGGGCGTTAATTCTTGGTGATCCGGAACGCCTGCTGGAAGAAGCCGGTCGCCGATTATACGGTGGTGAAGTTGTGCAGCTACCGGATGTGGGCGAGGCGCATATTGATTTTGACCTGGGTGAACAGGCCAGGGAAATGGGAGCCGAACTGGATGCTTTCTTTACCAAAACCCTGACTCCGGAATTAAAAGCGAAAGCCCACTACTCATTTGACGGCTTTGACGCGGGTGTGCACCGAAAACTGGCCCAGGCTAAGCTGCTTTTTCCGGACTGGCCTGTTGAATGGGGTGGGCGAGCCGCGCCTCCTTATGCTATGAGTGCCCTCTCCCATGTTTGGGAAAAACACCAGTGGAGTCACCATGCTGTAGGCACAACTTCGATGGTGGGTACCATGTTACGCCGATTCGGTAGTGACGAGGCAAAACGCGATATTTTAAGTAAAATCGTTGCGGGCGAAGCCATCTGCAGTCTCGGCTATTCGGAACCACACTCGGGTTCAGATGTGTTCGCTGTCAAAACCCGCGCCACCCGTGACGGCGACGGCTGGCGAATCGACGGATCCAAAATGTTTACCAGCGGCGCCAATATCGCACAGTATGTTTTAATGCTGACGCGTACCAATTCCGATGTCGCCAAGCATAAAGGGCTGACCATGTTTGTCGTGCCACTGGATGCGCCCGGAATTGAAGTTCAGCCGGTTTATACTTTTCAGGAAGAACGCACCAATATTACCTACTACGAAGGAGTGAAAATTCCCGACAGCTACCGCTTAGGTGATGTGGATGCGGGTTTGAAGGTTATGGCTGCCGGTTTGGAGCTGGAACACGGCGGTGGCAGTTTTGCCGGACATCAACGGGCTATGGTGGATGCTGCTGTTGAGCTTTGCCGTGAAATCCGTTATCGCGGGCGCCCGCTGATTGAAGACCCGATTGCGCAAAAGCGTCTGGCAAAATCGATGGCCCATTTCTATCTTACCGAAATGATTTCGCGCCGATCTCTCTGGTCTTCGGTTGAAAAATTGCCCAACCTTGGTTACGGCCCGATGGCAAAAATGTTTTCTTCGGAAAAATTCATGGAGGATGCGTCCGATCTGCTGGACCTGACTGCACCCTACTCTTTGTCGAAACGTCACGGGCCTGCGGGCGAATTGAATTTGTGTTATCGCCACGCTCAGGGCACAACTATTTATGGCGGCACCAGCGAAATTCATCGCAGCATGATTGCAGAGCGGGCACTTGGCTTACCTCGAAGCCGGGCTAAATAATTCCTGCAAATAATTAAAAAATAAATAGGATCAGTTCCCGATGGAATTTGACTGGAATCAAGAACAGAAAGAGTTTCGTGCTACTGTGCGCGAATTTCTGGCGACCCACTTACCGGATAATTGGGAAAATATTGCCCACGGTCCGGGCTCGGTAGCACAGAGCGACTTTTCACGGCAATTTTGTGGGCAGTTGGCAGATGCCGGCTTGCTGGTTCCTCACTGGCCAGAGCGTTGGGGTGGAAGGGATGCTGACGCCTGGTCTGCATTTATTCTGGCGGAAGAAATGTGGGCAGCAGGTGAGCCCCGTGGCGGCCAGTATATGAATGTAAACTGGATTGGGCCAACCTTGATGCGTTTCGGTTCTGAAGCACAGCAAGAACGCTATATTACCCCGATGGCTCAAGGTCAAACAATCTGGTGCCAGGGTTTTTCAGAGCCGGAGTCGGGCTCTGATCTGGCCTCATTGCGCACAAAAGCAGAAAAGCAAGGTGATCAATTTTGTATTAACGGCCAGAAGATTTGGACCTCCTATGCCGGTGAGGCTGAAACCTGTTTTTTGTTAGCCCGAACCGGAGCAGGCAAAAATGGTATTTCGATCTTTCTGGTACCAATGGATACACCCGGCATTGATGTAGTCGAAATTCCCAGTTTGATCGGGGAAGGCGATATTCATGAAGTGTTCTTTGAAAATGTGATGGTGCCTGCCAGTGCAATGCTCGGTGCAGAAGGTCAGGCCTGGGACATCGTACGCAAAGCGTTATCGTTGGAACGAGTGGGTATTCCCCGCTTTGCCCTGGCATCCCGGGTGCTGCACCGAACGGTTGCCAAACTCAAACAATTGGATCGTTTTCACCGCGGGGCCGAGGATCAGGCCGCACGCGCTCAGGCCGCCTGTGAAGCGGCTCGCCTTTTTAGCTATGAAATTATCGATCAGCGTCAGAAAGGCATCACCGCCGGACCCGAGGCCAGTGTTGCGCGGGTAGCGACGGTCAATGCGGAACGGTCAGTAGCGGAGTTTGTAGTCGAGCATTTACCGGAGACGCTGGCGGGTGGCGATCCATTATTGCTAGCTCACCACCAACGCGGCATTGTTGCCGGAATTGCGTCCGGAGCTGCTGAAATTCAGCTTAATCTGGTTGCAACCCAATTACTGCAGCTACCCAGGGAGCCACGCTGATGGATTTTGCCCTCAATTCTGACCAGATCACTCTTAATAGCGAGCTTGATAAGCTGGCTTCAAAACACGCCACCTCCCCTACTGAGTTTCGCGGCTTTGTACTTGAAGACAAACAACTAAACCTTGAACTAGAACAAGGTGGTTTTTTCGAAGCCGCTGAAATTCCGGAGCTTGGTCCTGTATCAGCTGCCATGATGGTGGAACGTCTGGCGCGTTTACCTTATACCGCTGAAGTTGCGCTTTCCATGTTAGTGGGCCCGCAGTTAAATGGCGATTGGCCTCGACCATTCGCTGTGGTGGAAAACGGGCGGCCTGGTCGTTTTGTGGCAGATGCTGCCACGCTGATCATTCTGGATGGCGATAAGGTGGGCGTGGTCAGCGCAACCCCGGACGCGGTCGAAGCGGTGGACTCGTTGTTTGCCTATCCCATGGGACGATTGAATAAATCCGTTGTTTACACGCCACTTTCCGAAGGGGAAGCAGCAAATGTACGAAAATGGCTGCGTATTGCCCTGGCTGCTGAAGCAGCGGGATTGTTGCAGGCAGCATTGGATGCGGCCACGGAGCATTTGACATTGCGCAAACAGTTCGGGCGACCTTTAGGGAGCTTTCAGGCAATACAGCATCGCATGGCGGAATGCACCGTGCTCGCACGCGGTGTGAGATTACTGGCCATTAAAGCTGCCTGGACCGGCGATGCAGGCGATGCAGCGGTTGCCGCACTGCATGCACAGGAAAGTGCGACCCGAGTCGTTTACGATTTGCATCAATTTATGGGCGCAATGGGTATGACATTGGAGTTTCCGTTACATTTATGGACTTATCGCCTGAAAGCGCTACTGCCGGAGTTGAACGGGCGTGGTGGCCAGGCACAAGCCGTGGCTGAACACTGCTTTAAAGAGAGCGGGAATAAAAAGGAACACGTCAATGTCTGACCAAGCACCTGTGCGTCAATACAATAAACTGAGCCTCATCCGTGACGGACGGCTACTGACAATAACCATGAATCGCGCGGAATTGATGAACGCGGTTAATCTGGAAATGTTGCAGGAACTCGCTGATGTCTTTACCTACGCTGCCCAGGATATGGATTCTGATGTCGTGGTGTTGACCGGCGCAGGCCGAGCGTTTTCAGCCGGCGGCGACCTGGAACACATCGAAGGTAACGCAGCCAACCCGGAAAATTTCGAATACGAAGCCCGCTTGGCAAAGCAAATTGTTTTTTCCATGCTGGATATGGAAAAGCCGCTAATATGCCGTATGAATGGCCACGCTGTCGGCCTCGGTGCTACATTGGCATTGATGTGCGACGTAATTTTTGCTGCCGATACTGCCAAAATAGGTGACCCTCATGTCGCGCTGGGGTTGGTTGCCGGTGATGGTGGGGCTGCGATCTGGCCACAGCGCATCGGCTTTGGCCGCGCCAAAGAGTTTCTTATGACCGGGGACTTGCTGACTGCGGCCAAGGCGGAAGAAATCGGCCTGATCAATCACTGCGTGGCCGCTGAAAACCTGGATGCAGAAGTCTCTGCGTTTTGTGACCGTATGCTGAATGGAGCGACCAAGGCCATTCGCTGGACGAAAGTGTTGATCAATCAGGAATTAAAACGAATCGTGCATAATGTATTGGATACCGGATTGGCTTATGAAGGCCTCAGCGCGCATTCTGCTGATCACCGAGAGGGTGTAAGAGCATTGCAGGAGAAGCGGAAGCCCGTATTTGGACAGAAGCCTGAACCGAAATCCGGTTTGTAATAGATCGGATTTCTCTGCGCAAGGAAGTGCCGCACCAAGCAGTTCAACACAACAACGATAAGCGATACTTCACAAAAATAATGAACATATTTCCTTCAGTATTACGCTACCAAAAATCGGGTTTTAGCGGTTTAGGGATTATCTCGGCAGCACTGCCGTTGGCTTTGGTTGCCGGCACCTCCCCACAATCCTACGCAACAGAATCGACTCCCGCCGATAGGTCTCAGCTTGAATCAGTTACCGTCACGGCCAATCGTATTGAGCAGCCAGTATCCACATTAAGCAACAGCTTCAGCGTGATAACGACGCAGGCGATCGAGCAAGTTTCTGCTGCGCATATTAGCGAACTGACGAGTCGTATGGCTGGTGTTTGGATTACCCGTGGTAATGGTCAGGAACACCTCACCGCCATTCGTTCGCCGGTGCTGACCGGTGCAGGTAGCTGCGGTGCATTTAATATCGCTGAAGACGGCGTTCCGGTGCGCCCCACCGGATTTTGCAATGTGAATGAGTTGTTTGATCTGAATACCGAGCAAGCGCAGCAAATTGAAGTGCTGCGCGGTCCCGGAACTTCTCTGCACAGTTCAGACGCGGTGCACGGTGTCATTAATGTCATTAGTCCTGCTCCGGCAGCAGAATCCGAAGCCTTGTTGACAGCCGAAGCCGGTCCCAATGAATTCGGGCGTATAAAGGCAAGCGCGAGTGAGCAATACGGACGCTATGGTTTTCGGGTTAATGTAAATGGATCTACTGACGGTGGATACCAGCAAGACTCCGGGTACGATCAGCAAAAGTTAACGGCCCGCCTGGATTACGCCGGTGATCAATGGTCCAGCTACACCCTGTTCAGCGCCAACAATCTGAATCAGGAAACCGCTGGCTATGTAGTCGGTACAGACGCCTATAAAGATAAAACGCTTCGACGTCAGAACCCCAACCCAGAAGCCTACAGGGACAGTCAGGCATTGCGTTGGCAAACCCGATTCGAACGCGAGCTCGCGAAAGAGGCGGAACTGATAATCACACCGTACGCGCGGTATTCCGATATGGCGTTTCTGATGCATTTCTTACCCGGTCAACCGGTGGAGCATAATGGGCAGAATAGTATCGGGATTCAGACCACCTATCGCACACCAATCAGTTCCCGGCTGGTCCTGTCTCAGGGTGTCGACCTGGAGTTTACTGACGCCTTCCTAACGCAGACCCAGGATGAGGATTTCTCCTGGTCTATACCCGCCGGTAAGCAATACGACTACGATGTGAAAGCTCGGGTTATCGCTACGTTCATGACCATGGACTACCAATGGACTGAGCGTCTCAGTGCAACATTTGGCGGCCGTTTTGAAAATCTGGAATACGATTACGACAATCGCATGATCAGCGGTGATACCGACGCAGACGGCAATACTTGTGTCAACGTGTCAAGCGGAGCAACCGGATGTCGCTACACACGCCCTGAAGATCGCACCGACCAATTTAATAATTTATCAACCAATGCAGGCTTGGTGTACCACTTTAGTGATACGTTCATCCCTCGTGCGCATTTCAGTCACGGCTTCCGTGCCCCGCAAGCAACAGAGCTATACCGATTGCAGGCAGGCCAATTAATCGCGGATCTGGATGCGGAAGAGATCAACAGCGCAGAGCTGGGATTAAAAGGCCGTGCTGGCGGATTCAACTATGATCTGGCCAGTTTCTATATGACGAAGGATAACGTAATCTTTCAATCTTCAGACCGCCTAAACCTGGATAACGGAGAAACCCGGCACTACGGACTGGAATTTCAGTTGTTTTGGAAAATAGCGGAACAATGGGACATCAATGTGAGCGGTACCTTTGCACGTCACGAATATACCGATGACGTGACTGCACCCGGCTCCAGTGCGTTACTGAAAACCGATGGCAATGATATCGTTTCCGCTCCTCATCACATGGGATCAATGCAATTGGGTTGGCGGCCGACCCAAGACACCCGTGTCGAGTTGGAATGGGTATCCATGGGCGACTATTACACCGACCTCGAAAACCTTCACAGTTACGATGGTCACAACTTATTGCATCTGAGATTACGCCAACAAATCAATAACGATGTCAGCTTTGGGTTGCGGTTGACCAATCTGACGAATCAATATTATGCGGAACGGGCTGATTACAGTAGTTTTGGGGGAGACCGATATTTTATTGGGCTACCCAGGTCAGTGTACGGTGATATTCAGATACGATTTTGAAGGAGCGATAGTGTCATCGCTCCGGTTTTGCCAATGGCTCGCAATTTGCCCGCTCAACTACATTGCGTTGTGTCCTGATTTATTGCCCTGCGGGTTAAAATCCCGAATCATGGTGTGCACGGCATAAGTTGCCAGCAAGCGCCCGTCGGAGGAAAATATTTTACCCTGCCCCTGAGCTTGGCCGCGACCGGAATACACGGCATCGTTTACATACAACATCCACTGTGTGACATCGACATCATCATGAAATGAAATATCGGTTTTTAAGGGACCGGTTGATAATGAGACATGCGCCAGCGCCTGACTGAGACCGGGGTGCGGACGTAAAGCCGCTGCGATAGTCCAGTGCGTTGTGGCTTGAGTCATTAACGCCGTATGTTGATAGGCGTGTTGCGGCGCATCCCGGAATCGAATCCAGGCGTACAGCTCCGGTGGTCCTATATGATCCAGGTCATTAGTATATGCACCATCCACAATGCGGATCTCACGACCCGTCACCTTCATATCCATAGGCTTTGATTCCTCAGGCCCCGGAACTTCCGGCATGCTGATGACGTTTCTGATCCGGTCCGCAGGGGAAGAATCCATCAACACCAAGCCAACCGAACGAAGTTGTTCGTTTTGTACGGTCTTGACTTCAAGCGTGGAAAAGTTGCGGCCACCCCGCAATACCTCAACTTGCACATCAAGCGTTTCATCGAAGCTGGCAGCTTTACTGAATATCATTGATGCGGAGGTAACGCGCTGACTGGGGACGGTCTTTGAAGCCGCAACAATGGCCTGACTAAGCTGATGCCCCCCTTCAATTACACTGCGCCGGCGCCGTTCCTTCAATTCTTCAATAAAGGTGCCGATCGGAGGGTCCGGGTACGGCGTACTCACAAAGTGGTGTTCGGTGACCGGCGTCACGTCAAGCAGGTGCAGCAAATCGGCAGCATCCCCCCAGACAGGGAAGGATGTGACAACGGCATGGTCTGCATCTCCACTCCAATTCTGGACTAATTCCACTTTAAGCTTGTCTGTGTCGAAAGAGACATAACCGCGTAGACCTTCCACCTCAGTGAGTGGCTGCCGATAGGTCCAAACTACATTTTGGGCAGCTTCGTCCTTTGACTGGAGTGACCAGTAACTGGCTTCACCCTTAAAAGGACAGAAAGTCTGATGGGTGCTTGGCTCGAAATAATCCCAATTTACATCAGCCTCCGGAAAATATAGTCGGGTATCGTGCTCAGATTCCTTCACCAGTAGGCAGCTGTCGCTGTGCGCGATGATGTTCCCCTGATACTCAATTCGGCCGGTGGAATGACACGGCAGCAGGTCAACCCGGTAGCCGGGATAGCGATCCCATGCAGAACGCTCGTCGCTCATAAAAAACTCCAAGTCCTGAACAATAAAAACAAATTATCTGGTCAATAATAGGGATTTTACGCAAGGTTTTTTGTCGGCTTAACGCTGGCAAGTTCGGGAACCCCACGAGCCTGAATCGCCAGGAACCCGTGCAACGTAAGGCGCAGAACTTCGTTTCCGAAACGTTCCGCCATTTGTTTGCGCCCTTTCTTGGTTTTAGCGTGGGAATCTACCCACACCGGCCATAAGAAAAAGCCTGACAGCATTAACACCGCCAAGGCTTCTATGTCGATGTCAGGTTCACTAACATCACTGTTCGCTAGCCTCTCGATCGCTTCCAGGAAACGCTTATAGAATACATCCTCCTGGGGATCTTTCTTAGATAAAACATCAAACAACCAGATGCGGCTAATATCCGGGTTATCCACTGTATAAAGCGCCATTCGCATGGTAAATCCGGCCATACGCTTAATAACATCGGGAAGGTGCTGCAGATCCGGTTGCAGGGAGTCATCAATTTTGCCGACGTCCTCGTCGGATTCCTCGAATACCGCTTCCAGCAGCTGGTGACTAACTCGGTCCATAGTGGCCTGAATCAGATCCTCTTTAGCAAGAAAATGCTGGTAGGCCGTGCCCCGGTTAACGCCCGCCAGGTTAGCAACGCGTGACACGCTCAGGGCTTCTGCACCATCCTGTGCCAAAATCGACTGAGCTGCATCAAGGATAACAGTGCGAGTTCCTTCCGGGTCTCTTTTACGGCGTTCACGGGGCTTTGCTTCGGACATTTTGGGGGTCTCATTTCAAGAAAGTTGTAGAAATAAAATTTGTCTACAAGTGTAACATGCTGTCGATCGCGGCTGTTATCCAGTTGATTTAAAAGACAATGAACTTGCCTATGCTCGCCCGGCATCCGAGGATAGGTGCAAAGACAAATAGACTGTAGACCTATTCGCGGGCATAATAAACAACAATGTTGTTCTGTATGATAGCAGTAATATTAATATTTGTACCAACATGTTGGCATTTGTCCTCTACATGCAGATTTTACGCCCGAAAGAACTTAGATTCATAAATTGAGAATAAGCCCTTATGGTCCTGACAGAAACTCAACAGGCGATCGCGGATGCGGTACGCAACTTTGCACAAAATCAACTTCGCCCCCAATCGGTTAATTTCGAAGCCAATGGCGGCTATCCGCCCGAGTTGTTCGAGGAGCTTGCCGGATTAGGTTTGATGGGAATGACCGCACCGGAAGAGTTCGGCGGTGCCGGCGCAGATTATGTCTCCTACGCTCTCGCGCTGATGGAAATCGGGGCGGCTGACGGTGCGCTTTCTACCATTCTTTCTATACAGAACAGCTTGATTGTGTCCGCCCTGCTCCGGAACGGGAACGATGAACAACGATCGCGTTTTTTGCCCGATCTGATTAGCGGGCGCATGGTCGGTGCTTTTGCCCTCACGGAAACCGATGCCGGGTCCGATGCATCGGCAATCCGTACCAAGGCCACAAAACGTGGCGACGACTATATTCTGAATGGCAGTAAGCAATTTATTACTTCCGGAAAGATTGCCGGTTTAACTATTGTTTTTGCTGTCACCGATCCCTCGGCAGGCAAAAAAGGGATTACCGGATTCCTGGTTCCCACCGACAAAGAAGGTTATATCGTCGATAAAGTGGAACACAAATTGGGTCAGGGTGCGTCTGACACCTGTGCATTGCGATTTGAGAACCTGGTGTTGGAGCCCGAGCTGCGTTTAGGCGAGGAAGGCCAAGGCTACAGTATGGCGCTCTCCAATCTGGAATTCGGGCGTATCGGAATCGCGGCGCAATCAATCGGAATGGCTCAAGCCGCATTGGAAATTGCGGTCGCTTACGCCAAAGACCGCCAGTCTATGGGGAAAGCCATTATTGAACATCAGGCCGTTGGCTTCCGCTTGGCGGATATGGCTGCTCGACTGGAAGCAGCACGCCAATTGGTTTTGCATGCGGCCAGCATCAAGGATACCGGTACCCCCTGTTTGAAAGAGGCCTCGATGGCAAAATTGGTGGCATCGGAAACGGCTGAAGCGGTTTGTTCAACTGCGATCCAGACCCTGGGTGGCTACGGTTATCTGGAAGAGTTTGGCTTGGCAAAAATCTATCGCGATGTGCGAGTTTGCCAAATCTATGAAGGTACTTCGGATATTCAACGTATGGTGATCGCCCGCTCCCTCTGAAGCCGGAAACGCACACACCAAATTGTTACACGAATTCACTCAATAATAAGAGTTAGCTAGGAGTCCAATATATGTCATCAGATCCTGTGGTAATAGCGTCTTACGCTCGTACACCGATGGGCGGATTGCTGGGCAGTTTTGCCTCGGTAAAATCCACCGATTTGGGTGCAACTGCTGTTAGGGCCGCCGTCGAGCGCGCGGGCATAAGCGGCGATGTTGTCGATCGTATTTATATGGGGTGTGTTCTGCCCGCGGGTCTGGGTCAGGCTCCGGCCCGTCAGGCCGCTTTGCGTGCTGATCTCCCACGTTCGGTCCAGGCCACCACGGTAAACAAGATGTGCGGCTCGGGTATGCAGGCAGCCATAATGGCAACAGAAACACTGTTGGCAGGCACCGCTGACGTTATCGTCGCCGGTGGCATGGAATCCATGTCCAATGCACCCTACTTGATGCATAAACACCGCGCCGGAAGCCGGGTCGGTCACGATACAGTGAAAGATTCCATGTTTCTCGACGGCCTCGAAGATGCCTATGAGGAAGGCACGTTGATGGGTGTATTCGCCGAGAATAACGCAGGTAAGTTCGGCTTCACCCGATCAGATCAGGATGCCTACGCAACTGAAGGCCTGGCCCGGGCTCAGCGTGCCATCGCCGAGGGATTGTTTAAAGATGAGATCGTTCCGGTTGAGGTGACCACCCGGGCTGGAACACAACTGATCGCTGAAGACGAGCAGCCCGGTAAAGCTAAACCCGAGAAGATTCCGTCGCTGAAACCGGCGTTCGCAAAAGACGGCACTGTAACTGCGGCCAACTCATCTTCCATTTCGGATGGTGCCGCGGCACTGGTGCTTACTCGCGCCAGCGTTGCTAAACGGCTGGGCATGAACGTGTGCGCAAAAATCGTCGCAACCGGATGCCACGCCCACGAACCCGGTGATTTCCCCAGCGCGCCGGTACCTGCAATGAAGAAGGTCATGGACCAGGCAGGTTGGTCCGTCGACGATGTGGATTTATTCGAAGTGAACGAAGCATTCGCTGTCGTGGCCATGATCGCAATGAAAGAGTTAAACATCCCCCACGATAAAATCAATGTAAATGGCGGGGCGTGCGCCTTGGGGCACCCTATCGGCGCTTCCGGAGCGCGGATTGTTGCCACGCTATTGGCCGCTTTAAAAAACCGTGGACTGAAACGCGGTGTGGCCGGTATCTGTCTTGGTGGTGGCGAAGCCACAGCCATGGCAGTTGAACTTATTAACGATTGAACGAGGCTTAGGAATGAAGGACATAACAGGATTAGCGGCCATCGTCACCGGTGGTGCATCCGGACTCGGCGCGGCAACTGCTGAAATGCTGGCAGAAGCCGGTGTGAAAGTAACACTGTTTGATATGAACGAAGAAGCGGGTCAGGCCCATGCTGAGAAAATTGGCGGAACCTTTTTAAAAGTCGATGTAACCGACGAAGACAATGTGCAGTCTGCCATTGCCACTGCAGAATCGCAGAACGGAGTCGCGCGGATACTGGTGAATTGCGCTGGCATCGCAACCGGTGCCAAGACCGTAGGCAGGGAAAGCAAGCCTCATCCCCTAGGTCAATTTCGAAAAACCATCGAAATTAATTTGATCGGCACCTTCACGGTGATAACGCACTTTGCTGCACGGTTATCGACAGCGGAGCCCATCGGTGAGGAACGCGGAGTGATAGTGAATACTGCCAGTGTGGCAGCATTCGAAGGCCAGATGGGACAAGCAGCCTATTCTGCATCTAAAGGCGGTATAGTAGGATTGACCTTGCCGGTTGCTCGAGATCTCGCACAACACGGCATTCGGGTTATGGCTATCGCTCCCGGCATATTTTATACACCCATGATGGCGGGTATGCCGCAAAACGTGCAGGATGCGTTGGGCCAACAGGTACCCTTCCCCAGCCGTTTGGGACAGCCTTCAGAATATGCCTTGATGGTGCACAGCATTATTTCCAACCCGATGCTGAACGGCGAAGTCATCCGTCTGGATGGCGCTATTCGTATGCCGCCGCGCTAATAAAAATTCAACCGGGAAGTGTAAGTTATGAAATTAAAGACACGTATTACTGAATTACTGGGAATCGAATACCCCATCGTGCAAGGTGGCATGATGTGGGTAGGCCGGGCTGAACTGGCCGCCGCCGTGTCCAATGCCGGCGGGCTTGGCATACTTACGGCACTCACCCAACCCTCCCCCGATGAGCTGCGCAGGGAAATTGATCGTTGCCGTACCCTGACGGACAAACCCTTTGGCGTAAACCTTACCATTTTGCCTTCGGTGACACCGCCACCCTATGCAGAATACCGCAAAGCCATTATTGACAGTGGTATCAAATTCGTTGAAACCGCAGGCCATAACCCGCGTGAACATGTAGAGGATTTTAAGGCCAACGGTATTAAGGTTATTCACAAATGCACGGCCGTTCGTCACGCGCTATCCGCAGAGCGCATGGGAGTCGATGCTATCTCTATTGATGGTTTTGAATGTGCAGGACATCCCGGCGAAGATGATATTCCGGGTTTGATCCTGATTCCGGCGGCGGCCAACAAAGTTAAAATTCCCATGCTGGCGTCCGGCGGATTCGGAGATGGCCGAGGTCTGGTTGCCGCATTAGCGCTAGGTGCTGATGGTATCAACATGGGTACTCGATTTTGTGCAACGGTCGAAGCGCCCATTCATGATCGTGTTAAGCAATTACTGGTGGATCATGATGAGCGTGACACGAACCTGATCTTCCGGTCACTGCGAAATACCGGTCGGGTCAGTAAAAACAGCGTATCCGATCAGGTAGTGGAAATCCTGAAAGATCCGGAAGCCAAATTCGAAAACATTCATCACCTGGTAAAAGGCGCTGATGGTAGAACGGCACTGGAAACGGGAGATTTGGATGCAGGCTTGATTTGGGCGGGACAGGTACAGGGCCTGATTAATGACATACCGACTGTGGCGGTTTTGATGGAGCGGATTATCAGCGAAGCCCGAGAAATCATTCAGAGCCGACTGGCGAACACACTGTAAAAATCCCGTTATTGTTCTGCCGCGCAGGGTTCTAACCATGTTGCGGCAGAACAAAGCTATATTAACCCTGGCGATTACCAGGGTTGACGGTATTATCTATTCTCTTCTTCGGTATACCAGGCCACTGCATCACTGATTGTTTCCCGCACCGGCCTGGGCTGCCAATGCAATTCTCTCCGCGCTTTTCCGTTGTCCATTTCCTGGAAGACATTTGAGAGAAAGACGGCGTCGGTGCTCAGCAGAAAATCTTTTTGTCGCAAGAGTTTCAGTACTCGCTCCCCTATCCAGGCAATCCCGAAAGCCACTGATTGCGGGATCATCCGCACCGGTTTGTGCCCACCCTGCTTGGCCGCCATGTTATAAAAATCGCGATTACTGATAAATTCATTGGCAATAATATAACGCTCTCCAATCCGTCCATACTGCTCAGCCAATAGAGCGGCATCTGCAACATCGCGAATATCGACAGTGGGTGCACCCGCATCCAATGCAACACGTACTTTTCCACGGGCGACATCCCACAACATTTTACCATGAGGTGTGGGTTGGTAATCTTGCGGCCCGTAGGTATTAGCCACGCACAAAGCGACTCCCGGCAAACCTTTCTCTTTGCAGTATTGTAGAAAGACCTGCTCCGCTTTCAAACGCGCAAGGATGTAAGCCGAGGCCTGATCATGCCAATTGAATTCGATGTCCTCGGTCACGGGGCCATCCGGATTAATGCCCAGGGTACCCATGGTACTGGTAAAAATAAAATGCTCGATACCGCAGGATAACGCCGCGTCCATCGCATTTACCAAGCCATCAACGTTATTGCGGTAAATAGGTGCGGGATCCGTTAGCCAAAAACGGGGATCAACGACGCTGTAAAACACGCTGCTACATCCTTTCATGGCTGCTTGCAAAGACGTCGCGTCAAGCACATCACCGTAAACAATCTGAACCGGTAAGTTTTCCAGGGCCCGTTGATCGCTGGATTTGCGCAGCAGAACTCTGACGTTTCGCCCTTTTGCCACAAGAGCCCGCGCCGTGTGACTGCCCACAAAGCCGCTAGCACCTGCCACTAACACCGGTTTGTCAATCATGCGGATAATTCCCTTTCTTTTGAGGGTTGAGTTAACTGCAGTGCTTTTCGCAAAAACTGATCGTGGGAGTCATAAAATTCGCGGGTAATCGGTACATCGGGCGCAACGGTTTCGAAACCATGGGGCGCCCCGGGCACGATTTTCAGATCGCAGGCTACCCCGGCTTTGGTAAGGCTGCCAGCATAATCGCAATCTTCCTGGTAGAAAAGATCGATGTCGCCTACTCCAATCCAGGCGGGAGGCAACCCGCTTAAATTTTCTCTTCGGGCCGGTGATGCGTAGGGAGGCACCGTAGGTGATCCGGGCGCCAGTCCTAAATAATCCGACCAGCCGCGTCGGTTACTTTTGCTGTTCCACCCCAGGTGTTGGACTTTATCAAGTTCTTTAAGAGAGGCAGTCCGGTCATCCAGCATCGGACAAAATAAGGCCTGCCCTGCTGGCTGTATACCGCTTTGATCAGCGATTCGTTGTACGAGTCCAGCAGCCAGACCGCCACCTGCGCTTTGTCCGGATACCACGATCCGGTGCGGAGAAACACCCAGTTGTGTGCATTGCTCAAGAAACCATTGCCAGGCTTCGTAGCAGTCGTCCAATGCACAGGGGAATGGAAATTCGGATGCCAGTCGGTAATCCACCGAAACCACTACAAGTTTCAATTCTCTTGCATAACGTGCACATTCTTTATCATTAAAGCCGGCGGCACCAAAAATATATCCACCACCGTGTATCCACAAAAGGCCGGCACCGGAACACTCCCCTTCGGGCCGGTATACTCGTATATTGGAGTTACTCAGCCTGTGTCTGGAAAGAAGGACGCCGTATTTTGATTTCGCCCTGGGCTGGAGGAAGCGCGAGCAAAATTTCGCTAACCCAAGTACAGCCGTATTATGGAATGGCAGTGTAGGTATTCGCTTATAGGTCTTACGCAGCTGTGGATGGACCCGTTTTAGGTTCATTTAGACCTCTAAATCTGCCAAATTCTGATAAAAGCGCAATGATTCAGGGTTTGCCAGGGATTCTACATTTTTGACCGGCCTTCCATGAACTACATCTCGGACAGCAAGCTCTGTAATTTTTCCTGAGTGGGTTCGGGGAATATCCGGTACGGCGATGATTTTTGCAGGCACGTGGCGTGGCGTCGCATTTTGTCGGATTTCGTTTTTAATACGTTTGACCAACTCCTCTGATAGCTCAAACCCTTCCTTTAATTTAACAAATAAAACCACACGGACATCGTTGTCCCAATTCTGGCCTATCACGACAGAATCGAATATCTCGTTGATGTTTTCCATTTGCCTGTAGATCTCAGCGGTTCCTATCCGTACACCGCCTGGATTCAGAGTAGCATCCGAACGGCCATAAAATATCATGCCGCCTTCGGGGGTTAACTCAACCCAATCGCTATGACACCAGGTATTTTCAAACTTGGCAAAATACTCGTTAAAATACCGCTGCCTGTCTGGGTCGTTAAGGAATCCAAGTGGCATGGCTGGATGGGGGGACAGGCAAACCAATTCGCCAGGTTCGCCGATAAGAGAATTGCCATCACTATCAAATACCCGGCAATCCATTCCCAGATGTCGCTTCTGACACTGTCCCGCGTATACCGGGCCAATCGGATTACCACCGACGAAACAACCTATGACGTCAGTGCCGCCGGATATGGAGGAAAGACACACCTCCTCTTTCCAGGCGTCATAGATATAACGAAACCCGTCGGCGGACAAAGGGGAACCGGTTGAAAAAACGGTTCGTAAGGCGGAAAAATCCCGGCTTTCATTCGGTTTGATGTGTTGTTTGGCACAGGAGTCGATATATTTGGCTGAAGTCCCGAAATGGGTTACTTGCTCGGCGGCCACAATATCAGGCAGGCAATAGGCATCCGGGAAAAAAGGAGATCCTTCGTACAAAACCAGCGTAGCTCCGGAGGCCAGTGCACTCACTTGCCAGTTCCACATAGCCCATCCGCAGGTGGTGAAATAAAGCAATCGATCCTGTGGCTTGATATCACATTGCAATTGATGCTCTTTAAGGTGATGCAGGAGCGTTCCACCCACGGAGTGCACAAAGCATTTTGGTAAGCCCGTTGTTCCCGAAGAAAAAAGTATAAACAACGGATCACGAAAATTGACAGCAGTAAACTCTAATGGCTGTGCCTTGTAGGCCGAGCACAAATCGGCTAATAGTATGCCCTTGGTTCCCAAGCTGTCGATTGCAGGGTTTTCACTGTTAAAGGGAATAACCACCGTCTTTCTGACGCTGGACAATACCTCGCTCAATTCTGCCATTGCCGGTAACGAATTAAACTGCTTGCCGTTATAAGTGTATCCGTCCGTAGTAAACAAGATCTTGGGCTCTATCTGTCCAAATCGATCTTTGAGTCCGTTAATTCCAAAATCCGGCGAACAGGACGACCAGACTGCGCCCAGGGAAGTGGTTGCCAGCATCGCTACCACGGTTTCTGCGATATTCGGCAGATAGCCAGCAACACGATCACCTGGCTCTACTCCCAGTTCTTTCAGTGCCTGTTGTAAAAGGGAAACCTGAGCACACAATTGCTGGCGGGTTATCTCCCGACGCGTTCCACTTTCATGACGAAAGATAATTACCGGATCACTTTGCACTCCCTGCAATAAATTTTCAGCGTAGTTCAGTTCCGAATCCGGAAAAAACTGGCAGTTAAACAAATCGTTCTTATTGCGCAGCACATCCCCGGCGCAGTTTCCGGTCACATCACAAAAGGACCATAAAGCACGCCAGAAGGCTTCCGGTTCGTCAACGGACCATTGCCACAGTTCATCGTAATCGTTGAACGTTGTTTGCTGTTGCGACCCCACGCTGTTCATGAAGCGGGTAAGCAAAGTGTTCTCAATTCGTTGTGCTGATGGAGCCCAGAGTTGCTGCGTCATAATATCGGCTTCTTTGATTTTTGTTAGTAATGATGTTAATCGCTGTGTGTTCCGCAATCGGTAATCTATCTACCACCTCAGGACCTGAATCGTTGCAAGGTCATGGAGTGACGATAGCGGGAGGCAGGATGCGTATTGACCGTGACCTGAAGAATGCGACCGTCGGGAATTTTGTAGCTACGCCGGATCTCAAGGGCAGCGGAGTTTTCTTTTACGTTTAGCTCGGCAGACAATGCTTTGGAAATCAGAGTGGCGGCAATTTGCTGGTGAACTTCGCAAACACTTTGGCCGAACATATCTTCGATAAGAGGAAATATGGGGCCCTGATGACGCAACAATATCCTGCCGACAGCCGCGAACGCCCTATTGATGTAATACTCGGATTGACCAACCGGAACCCCTTCGTTTTCAGTGCGACGGAAACCCAGCACCTGCAACCACTCCTCCCCTTCCGGCAATCCGGTTTTGTCTGCCAGTTTGTGATCGAGTGTAATCATCTTGATGGAGTCAATGGCATACCGGGTATCAGTACCGAACGCCAGCAGATCGTTGATGGACATCACTTTATGAATGTCAGTGTCTCTGGAGCGAGAGGGTTCAACGATGGTGCCCGCTCCGCGTCGCGACGACACCAAGCCCTCTTCTCGCAATACCCTGAGTGCTTCACGCACCGTATAGCGGCTAACGGAAAATCGCTTGCACAACTCATCCTCTGTCGGGATTAATGCTCCGACGGGATATACGCCATTGACAATTTCCTCTTTCAATTCAAGCGCTGCCTGCATGTAAAGGGGCCGCGAGGAATTTGCAGATTTAAGGGGTTTCGTCTCGGATGAAGAAATTTTTTTAACCATAATTAACTTTTCAGTCCATTTGTCAGCATGTTATATTTGTCCGTACATATAAGTCAATTGTTAAATAATCTAGTAAAAACTAGCCTTGATATTGGGTTTCTGTCATTATTTATGTCCGGACATATTAAAATTCACAGAAACCATCAGTATCCGCTTTCCGAATACGCGCAGGATTGGCGTCCAGCGCTACCAATAGTGGGTTGGAGATGACGATGACGAATAAAATAACAAACATCAAGGAAGTCCTTTCTGAGCCGGTCACCATACCGGTAGAAGCCTATGTTTCAGAATCTTACGCCCGCGATGAGCGCGACAAGCTCTGGCGTAAGGTCTGGCTGCAGGCAGGAAGGGTTGAAGAAGTCCCGGAACCCGGCAACTTTATCACCTACGAAGTGTTGGACGATTCTGTCATCATCGTCATGACCGATGAAGGCATTCGCGCCTATCATAATGCGTGTCCCCATCGAGGCCGCCGCTTAATAGACGTTCCTCCTGGCGCCCGCAACGCAAAAGGCCAGCGCAGTCAGTTTTTCTGTGGCTATCACGGTTGGCGTTTCAATACCAGGGGCGAAAACACCCACATACCTCACCAGGATGACTGGCAAGGCGTGCTCGACAAGCAATGCACCAGCCTTACGCCAGTGAAAGTGGACACATGGGGTGGCTGGATCTGGATTAATCTCGATTCTGACTGTGAGCCGCTTCAGGACTACCTGGACCCGGTCACCAGCATGCTGGACCCGTTTGAACTGCAAAACATGCGCTTTCGCTGGCGTAAATGGGGTGTTTTCGATTGCAACTGGAAAGTGGCAATGGAAGCGTTTAATGAAACTTACCATGTGCAGACCACACACCCCGAGTTCAATAAATACGGTGCCTTTCGTGGCTGGGCAAAAACCCACGGTAAGCACAGCAACATTGGTTATGAGCGTCCTAAAGATATGGATGAGAACCAATCAGCCAAGCTAAGGGTCAGTGAAAACGACGATCCCCGTGTTTCCACGGCCGAAATGCAGACCTATACCTGGGAAAAAGCCAATACCAATACGACCCAGACACTAGTCGATGCGGCTAACCGTCTGGCTGAAGAACTTCCAGAAGGCACGCCTGCCGACCAAGTGCTTAAACATTGGATTGAATCTGCACGAAAAGATGATGAAGCACGGGGTGTAATCTGGCCTACAGTGGATCCGGCCCACGTCGCTAAAAGCGGCACCGCCTGGCAGATATTCCCCAATTTTCAGATCGGGCACTCCGTTAATAACGCACTGTGTTACAGCGCTCGCCCCCATGGTTACGACCCTGATAAATGCATTTTTGAAGCTGCAGTTTACGAGTTATTTCCACCAGGTGAAGAGCCGCAAACTGAATGGGAGTTCTCGCCGCCGACAGAAGAAGCCTGGTGTTATGTTTTGTCCCAGGATTTTTCCAATATGGCTGCGGTGCAGCAAGGTATGAAGTCGATGGGATTCAGCGGCACCAAACCCAACCCCTATATGGAACGCAGTACTGCAAATTTACATCGTAACCTTGCGCAGTACATGGGGACAGGCAGCCCGAAACCCCTTGGCGATAATAAAAAATAATTCAGCATTCTATTAACTCGGCCAATAAGTAACGACTATGCACGATAATAAATTTGATACGCAGACTGAAACCAATAATGAAAATAATGGCAAACGACATACTGGCCCGCTAGCCGGAATTCGAGTCGTTGACATAACAGCCATGGTGATGGGTCCCTATTGTACCCAGCTGTTGGCTGATATGGGTGCAGAGGTAATTAAAATCGAGCCTCCCGGTGGTGATGGTACCCGGTTTATTTCTCCGGGCCCGGTGCCGGCAATGGGTGGCGTGTTTGTTAACGTTAATCGTGGCAAACGCAGTATCGTGCTGGACTTGAAATCTAAGTCGGATGTTAATGTACTGCGTGAACTGGTTAAAACCGCAGATGTTTTCATCCATTCAATGCGTGCAAAAGCCATTAATAAACTCGGGTTCAGCTATGAAGAAGTGGCCGCGCTGAATCCTTCAATTATTTATACAAATTGCTATGGTTATGGACGTCGTGGTTCTGATGCAGACTTGCCTGCTTATGACGATACGATTCAAGCAGAATGCGGCCTGCCCGTCGTGCAGCAAATGTTAACCGGCGAAGTCAGCTATGTGGGCACCATTATGGCGGATAAGATTGCCGGCATGACCGCCCTTTACGCTACCACCATGGCGTTGTTCCATCGCGAGCGTACTGGCGAGGGTCAGGAAGTTGAAATCGGAATGTTTGAAGCCATGGCATCCTTTATGCTCGTCGAGCACGCTAATGGAATGCTATTCACACCACCGATCGGACCGGCAAACTATCACAGAGCGGTCGCCCCTAACCGACGACCCTACAAAACAAAAGACAGCTACATTTCAGCACTGGTGTATAACGACAAGCAATGGTCACTGTTTATGGATGCGGTCAAACCGCATTGGGCCAGTGAGGATTTTGCGACGCTTGCGCAGCGGGCAAAGCAAATCAATACCATCTATGGTCTGCTGGGTGAAACATTTGAAGAACGTACAACGGAAGAGTGGCTTACCTTATTGCGTAAACTGGGTATTCCGGCTGCCCCGTTACGCACGCCAGATGAGTTGTTCGATAACCGACACTTGCAAGAAGTAGGCTTCTTTCAAACAGTTGAATCCTCCTACGGTGACTTGAGGTTTCCTGGCGTACCAACCGGGTTTTCGAAGACTCCGGGCAAAGTCGCCGGCCCTGCCCCGCTGGTGGGGGAAGATACGCAGGCGATATTGGAAGAGCTCGGTCTGGCAGGCGAAGCCGTCGCCACGCCGGCCAATGGTGCTTAGCACCGGTTCAACTCGAATTGAAACGAGGTTCTGAATCCGACTTCAGACCCATGGAAAACTAAGTTAACAGAGGTGAAATCTGTGGATTTTTCTTTAACAGATGACCAGCAAAATATTCGCGATACCGTGCTAAAACACTGTTCCCGGTTTAATGATGATTATTGGCTTGGCAAAGACCAGGACGGTCTGTTTCCCCATGATTTTCACCAATCCATGGCGCAGTCTGGCTGGTTAGGCATAGCAATGCCCGAGTCGCTAGGTGGCGCGGGTCTGGGTATCACCGAGGCCGCTTTGATGATGCAGGCGGTCGCCGAATCCGGTGGCGGCATGACAGCAGCGTCCAGTATTCATGGCCCGGTTTTTACCATGAAACCGGTTGAGCTGTTTGGTACTGAAGATCAAAAGCAACGTATGATTCCACCGGTTATCGACGGCAGCGATCTTATATGCTTTGCGGTCACAGAACCCAATACAGGGCTTGATACGACCAAACTGAAAACACGCGCGGAGAAGCGGGACGGGGGTTATTTGATAAACGGTGAGAAAATATGGATCTCCGTCGCCAAAGTAGCCAAAAAAATGATGTTGCTGGCACGCACTACGCCGCTGGACGAGGTAAAACGTAAAACAGACGGGTTGTCGCTTTTTTTCACGGATATGGACCCGTCGAAAATGGAGATCCGCACCATTCATAAGATGGGGCGACATGCTGTCGATTCCAATATGGTGTTTATCAACGATCTCTGGATTCCCGAGGAAGACCGTATCGGCAAGGAAGGCGACGGTTTTAAAATCATATTGCATGGTCTTAATCCCGAGCGTGTGTTGCTGGGAGCAGAAGCTATTGGTTTGGGTCGTGTGGCCATCCAGAAGGCCGCCCGTTATGCTAACGAGCGTATCGTGTTTGATCGCCCGATCGGAATGAACCAAGGTATTCAGCATCCACTGGCGAAATGCTGGGCGCAACTTGAAGCGGCTAATCTAATGGTCCTGAAAGCGGCAACGCTTTTTGATAAGGGATTGGACTGCGGATTGGAAGCCAACGCGGGAAAATACCTGGCCGCGGAGGCGGGATTTGAAGCGTGCCACACCGCCATGTCGACTCTGGGTGGAATGGGGTATGCGCAGGAATACCACGTAGAACGCTATTTAAGAGAAGTCTTGATCCCCCGTACTGCACCCGTAAGTCCGCATATGATATTGAATTTTCTTGCGGAAAAAGCCCTGGGATTGCCTAAATCCTATTAGACCGACCCGAATAAGCGAGACAGGAAACTGTAATGAACGACGCCGTATTATTTGAAGCCCGCGATGATGGAATCGCCATTATCACCTTAAATCAACCAGCAACGCACAACGCGTTGAGCCTCGAAATCCGTAAGGGTCTGTTCGCAGCCTGGGACCGGTTTGAGCATGACCCTGCTCTTCGGATCGCAATCTTGACCGGTGCCGGTGAAAAAGCCTTTTGTGCTGGCGGTGATTTGAAAGAAATGGTGGAACGCGGATTGAAAGTACCGCCCCGCGATATGTTCCCTGTGCCCTACGACTCGGTTGAACTCTCTAAACCGACCATAGCCGCAGTAAACGGCGTAGCCTTCGCTGGTGGTTGGATGATTGCCCAGGCTTGTGATCTTTGTGTCGCCAGCAACCGCGCTAAGTTCGCTGTGACTGAGGTAAAAGTCGGGAGAAGCTCGCCCTGGGCGGCTCCACTGATCAATATGATCCCGCAGCGCATCATGATGGAAATATTACTGACTGGAAAACCGATCACCGCCCAACGCGCCTACGAAATCGGCTTGGTAAATCGTTTAACCGAACCGGAATCCCTGCTGGAAACAGCACTTGAGCTGGCGGCTGAAATTCTGGATGGTGCTCCCCTTTCAGTGAAAGCCGCGCGTGAGACAGTTATGCTGGCAACGGAGATGGGTCGTTCTGCAGGACTGGCAGCGGCGAGGGGCGCCTCGGAATATTGCTATAATAGTGAAGATGCACAAGAAGGACCACGGGCTTTTGCACAGAAACGTAAGCCGGAATGGAAAGGTCGTTAAAATTTTATAGCGTCTCGGTTAATTCACTATTCGAACTATCTATTTTATCTTCCCTTATCTTACCCAATAAAACGCCAGCATATTATATTAGCTGGCGTTTTATTGGGTAAAGGCGTTGTATTACCTACTGCTGCCCTTCTGCATACCAAGTTCGGAAGCGGTCATAATTTGGCGTATCTTTATTCTCATTGCCTCCGTGGTTGATCACCGGATCGATAGGCACATGAATAACCGTAGGCTTACCACTGGCGAAGGCAGCCGTTACTGCGGCACTCAGATCTTCGCCTTTTTCAACATACATCCCTTCACAGCCAAGGCCTTCAGCGATTTTGTCGAAACGCACGTTCTTATTCCAATGTACACCCGGCTCCGTTGTATTGCCGTGGCCGAAAGTCCGCTTGTAGACACCCACTTCCAGTCCCCAGGAATTGTCCACTCCCACCACGATGACCATAGGCAATTCAAGACGCGCTACCGTTTCCAGCTCCCCGATATGGAACAGGAATGCAGAGTCACTGGTCGTAAACAAAACAGGGCGGTTTCGCCCTTCTGCTACAGAAGCCCCGATTGCATAGGGCAAGCCCGTGCCTAGGTGACCAAAGTTCTGGTTCCAGATAACATCGTGAGGTTTGCACTGAAGATAAGTCCAGGTAAAGATTACGGTACAACCACCGTCTCGAACGTGAATACCGTCTTTAGGAAAGGCTTTGGTCGCCTCAACCACCCATTGACCCGTATGGACACGGCCGCTTTCGGTAGAAAAATCCTGCTCAGCAAGTTTAGCCAGTCTTTCCTGATCTTCTTTAATCCAGCGCTGAAGATCAGGGGCTTCCGCGCGCGGACTGTCTTTCAGGCCCGCGGAAAGCTGCGGCACTACAGTACGCAAGTCTCCAACCAACGGCACATCAATCGGACGGTTTACGCCGATGGCTTGGGGATCAAGCTCAACATAGATCCATTTACGATCCACTTTTCCTTCGGCCCAGAGATAACCCTTACCATAGTGAGAGGGTTCACCGATTTCAGTACCGATGGCCACCACCAGATCGGACTTCGCCACAATCTCATCAGCCACTTCTGCGAACAGGTAGGGGAATGTGCGCTCTTCGATGCCTTCGATAAAGGCCGTGCCACCCGAAGTCTGCAGCACCGGACAGCCCATCAGCTCGGCCAACTCTTTTACCTGAGGCCCACCCCTGGAACACTGTACTGCATGGCCCACCAGCAACACCGGGTTATCGGCTGCTTTAATTAGCTCAACTGCTTTTGCAACCATTTCACCGTCTGCACCGGGCTTCACCAAACGGTAGTCTTCCGGAGGCAACGCAGGCGGCACATCCAGATCTTGCAAAATGACATGAGACGGATATTCAATATATACAGGACCTGGCGTGCCGGACTGACATACCCGCAGGGCATGACGAATGATTTCATCGGTTTGATCGGCGTATTCAATACTGGCGCTGTACTTGACTGAATTTTCGAACAGGGCTTCCTGTTTCACAAACTGAATACGACCACGACGAACCCGCTGTTCGGTGACCCGCGCACGTTGACCACCGATATAGATAACCGGTGAGTTTTCAACTTTTGCACACATCATGGCACCGGCGGTATTTGCAATCCCCGGGCCCAGAGTCGCAATGCACAAAGCCGGTGTTCCCGTCATGCGCGCATAGCCTTCAGCCATGAAACCGGCGGCGAGTTCGTGATGGGGCGTGACCACATTCCAGCCCCGCTTTTCGGCCGCAACGAACATATGCACGAAGTTAGGATCAGGAATACCGAAGAGAGTCTTAATACCCTCCGCTTCGAAAAGTTCCAGTATGCGTTCGTAAACTTTTACGCCCATGATCGAATGTTCCTCTTGTTTAGTTGTTTTAATTAGTAAGCATCTTCAGCGTCGGCGCCGTAGCCTGCTTTAAAGTCTGTATACCAGGATTTAAATTCTTCGTAGTTAGGTGCGTCCATCGCATTGGCGTCAGGGTCAATCGGCACCTGAATGACAGATGTCTTTCCGCTTGCAATAGCTCGTTCTACTGCCGCTGCGATATCCTCTTCACGTTCAACGAATTCGCCGTGTGCGCCAAACCCTTTCGCTATCTGATCGAAGCGAACCCAGTCGCCCCAATGGGCTTCTGTTTCCGGTGAATCCGGCCCAACTTGTTTCCGCCAGCAGCCCACTTCCAGACCCCAGGAATAATCGCAGCCCACCACACAGATGATTGGTAACTTTTTACGTACCGCGGTTTCCAACTCAGCGATGTGGAACATGAACGACGAATCGCCGGTGACCAGCACTACCGGACGTTCGCCGCCGGCGGCAATGGCGGCACCGATGGCATAAGGTAAACCGGTTCCCAAGTGGCCGGTATTTTGATTCCAAACCAAGTCGCGAGGCTGGTATTGCGAATAGGTCCAACCAAAAATAGTAACTGATCCGCCGTCGGCCGCGTAAATGGCATTCTGCGGAATCGATTTCGTAGCCTCGACAATGAACCGAGCCGGATGCACCAGCTCGCCGCCTTTGGGAACCGACTCCAGCAACTCGGCTTTCCATTCTTTTTGCTGCTTTTTCCAGGTTTCAAACTCCGCTGATGGTTTTCGGGGTTTGTCCTTTAACGCCTCCAACAATTGCGGCACGATATCGCGTATGTCCCCTGCCAAGGGTACATCGATAGGCCGGTTCACATTCAATGCCATGGCATCCCGCTCGATCTGTATCCATTTGCGGTTTGCGTCGTTGTTTTCCCAGTGGCGTCCAATTCCCATATGGACTGGCTCTCCCAGTTCGGTACCGATTGCGATACACAGGTCCGAAGCGTCTGCTGCTGCGCGCCCCGCCGGCGAAAAGCCATAAGCGAATGTACGATCTTCCATGCCTTCAATCACCATCGCGCAACCTGACGTTTGCAGGATCGGGCACGCCATCAGTTGCGCCAGCTCACCTACCACCTGGTGCGAACGGGAGGTAAACATACCCTGCCCCACCAACAATACCGGGTTGCGGGCAGCGGTGATCAATTCGATAGCGCGGGAAATCATTGACTCACTGGCGGCTTGCTCCACCAAGCGGTATTTTTCCGGTGCCATAACCGGCGGCCAGTTATAGGTTTCGTGGATAACGCTCAAGGGCAGTTCTATGTAAGCCGGCCCCGGTTTCCCGGAGGTAACCTGGCGAATGGCTTCACGTACAATTTCATCACACTGATCGGGCTCTTCCACGATACCGACGTACTTCATCATCGGCTTAAAGTTTGAGACCTGATCAATGTATTGTATACGGCCTCTGCGGGCGCGCTGATATGCGACCCGTGAGCGCTGGCCGCCAAAAAAGATAGTGGGCGAGTTTTCTTTTGCCGCTACGATCATGGCCGCTGCAAGATTGGATACTCCGGGGCCCTGTGTGCCGAAACAGACGCCGGGTTTACCGCTCATACGCGACCAGGCATCCGCCATGAAACCACCGGCTTGTTCGTGGTGGGGAGATACGACATTCCATCCCCGTTGCTCGGCGGTCATAGCCATGTGGATGAAGCCCGGATCCGGAATGCCAAACAACGAGTTGATTCCTTCTGCTTCCAGCAGGTCGAGAATGCGTTCGTACACTTTTACAGTCATGCTATTGAAGCCTCATATATAATTGTTTTGACTAACCCTTGGAAGCCATAGTAAAGCTGTAACGCAGATGATCAACATGGCCACTTGGAACCGGAGAAAATATCAAGGGTTCTTCGGTATTACGAATGGCGTCAATCTGTTCTGCCACTTGCTCAATGGTCCAGGACGGTTGATAAACGCCGGCATTTTCTGCTACGTATGCCCGGGCAATGCGGCCGGCAATCGACGTCATCATTTCGCCGGTGATGGTGCAGTTTTCGTGTGCCATCCAGGCCACTGCGGGTGCAACCAGTTCCGGGTCCATTGGCGGGTATTGGCTGGTATCCAAACCGTCCGCCATACGGGTAACGGCAGCGGGAAGAATAATATTGCATTTAACGCCGTGTTCTTCGCCTTCGATCGCGGCCACATTCGACAAACCGATGAGCCCCGCTTTGGCGGTACAATAGTTAACGACATCACGGTTACCGTACAGGCCGCCGATTGAACCGGTTAATACGATACGGCCATACCCGGCATCGCACATATGGGGGAAAGCTGAGCGCACAACGTGGAAGCCTCCGCGCAGATGCACATCTAACACACTGTCAAAATCTTCATAGGACATTTCACGTAGAGGGGCGCGGCGAACGATACCGGCGTTATGGATTAGAATATCTATGCGACCATAGTGATCCATTGCTGTCCGGATAAGTGATTCTCCGCCTTCGGGTGTGGCGATGGAATCGGTATTAGCAACCGCTATGCCCCCAGCAGCTTTAATTTCATCTACCACTTGTTGGGCCGGTCCGTTATCAACACCATCGCCTGACATGCTGACACCGGGATCATTCACTACCACCTTCGCTCCGCGTGAGGCGAGAAGTTTGGCGTAGGCCGCACCCAATCCCCTGCCTGCTCCGGTAATTACCGCTACGCGATCATCGTATCTCAAGTCTGCCATTGGATTTCCCCTATTTATCTTTGTTATTTGTTCAACCGACACGTGAGGCTGGTATCGTTAGGTAAATACCCGCAGCTTTAAACATAACGAATCGTTGCCGCAATGTATACTATAACTGCTCAACAACCGAAAAATATGTCCGGATATATATTTTCTTTAGAACCCTACTTTATTTGAAGTATATCCGCTTTACTCGGCATTTTGAAACCTTAAAACATAATATGTCCGGACAAATAAATGATAACCGCGCGTATCACAATCTGCCCTCCCCAGAGGCCGGAGTTGAAACCACTTGCAGGCGTATTAGGGATACTTTAGCTTGTGCATGGCATACACATTCAACCCAGCGGGCAGGCCCACCCTTTTCCATGGTTCAGGATATTACTCGCCGGAAACAATCTGCAGATACCCTGCCCCTTGTTGCCAGCGCCAATCGTGCATTAACTCAATTCATCCAGCTAACGGACATTAAAGACTGTCGTATTTCTGGCTCCGACTTACTCTATGAACGCAGGCTGTTACATTCACTCGCTACGCAGTCACCTCACCTTGCGCTTAGTAGCTGCCGCTTGCTGTCTTGTGCGGACCGAGTGCTGGCGGTCAATTTACCCAGAGATCTGGACTGGGAGCTGCTGCCCGCCTGGCTTGGGCCGTGGCGAGATCACGTATCCATTAAGAGCGGTGACTGGTCAACACTGGCTGATTACTGCCGCCAGCTGAACGCTGCCGACTTATTAGCGCAGGCGCATTTGCTTGGGATGGCTGTAGCGACCGCGGACCAACTGCCACCGCCCCCCTCAGAACCGGTCCATCGTCAGCCCTTCCACGATATTTCCGGTCCTGCCACCAGACGAAAAGCAGGCCCGCCGGTGGTCTTGGATCTGTCTTCGCTTTGGGCTGGCCCCCTTTGCGGGTATCTCCTGCAGCAGGCTGGCTGTCGTGTGATTAAGGTGGAAGGCTTGAATCGGCTTGACGGTGCCCGCCGCGGATTAGCCGATTTCTATCATTTGCTGAATCAGGGCAAGGAGTCTGTGGTTCTGGATTTTAAGACGGAAGCCGGCATCAAGCGGCTGAAACAGCTGATCGCAATCGCCGATATCGTGATTGAAGCCTCCAGGCCAAGAGCGCTACGCAATATGGGGATTTTTGCTGAACAGTTGGCACAAACACAACCAGGACTGGTTTGGTTGAGCATTACCGGGTATGGCAGAAATGGAGGGCAGGAGGATCGGATCGGGTTTGGTGACGATGCCGCTGCAGCGGCAGGGCTCAGCCAGGTAATGTTCGAAGCAACGGGAGATTACCAGATCGTAGGCGATGCTATTGCGGACCCCTTAACCGGTATCCAGGGGGCTTTAGCTGGTTGGCGCAGCCATCTGGCGGGAGGCAATGCCATGTTGTCCGTTTCTCTATTTGATACGGTTTCCTACTGTCTCCACCAGGAACTCCATTCGAATCGTGAAGCTGTGCTGCAAAGTTGTCGGCAATGGTCCCGGAACAGCAATAACCTGAGTCAATATTTTGCCGCTGGTCCCCGGCTGCCAACCTCGTATTGCGCATCGCCGGGTCAGCATAATGAAGCGATATTCAGCGCTTTGGATCATGGTTCATTAACTTAAAACTGACACGCAGCAACTGACGTCGAATTTTAACTGTGCTAGCTTGATCAAAGCTACTGTGCCTGGGTCGCCAGGCAAAACTAACTTATTAAATAAACGCCCCTATACATGTTGATTAAAGACGCCGAAATCTACCAGACAGGGTTGCAGGATGTGCGCATCGAGCGTGGCATCATAAGCGCTATGGGCCAGCTTGAGCGCCGGGCTGATGAACTCCTGATAGACGCCCGCGGTAGTGCCCTGCTTCCTGGTCTTAACGATCACCATATACACTTCCTCAGTTACGCAGCTTCATTGGCATCAATCGATTGCGGCACAGCCGCGGTTAAAAATCAGGATCAATTGGTTACTCTGTTGCAACAGCAGGCTGCGGGAGCGCATTGGTTACGAGGATATGGGTATCACGAAACTGTGGCTGGTGAGATCGATTGCCGCTGGCTAGACCGTTACGGACCCGACCGGCCCATTAGAATTCAGCACCGCAGCGGACGTTTATGGATTTTTAATTCTGCCGGCATCGCAATTATCAGGAACGCGTTACGCAGTAAAGAGGGCGCTGTTTCAATCCCGGTAGACGGTCTTCAATCTGGCCGATTTTACGACGCAGATCAACAGTTGGCCAGTTTGATTGGCCGTCGCCTGCCCCCGGTCAAGCAGGCCAGTGAAAAGCTGGCATCCTACGGAATTACCGGGTTCTCGGATATGACCCCCTCCAACGATCAAGATGCGTTTGAGTTGTTTCAGAATCTGAAATCCAAGAACACCATCCTCCAGCAGGTTCAACTAGCACGGCGCTGCGCTTTTGAAAGCACTTTGGCGCCCGAGATTACCCCCGGCCCCGTTAAAGTCCATCTCCACGAGAATCGGTTGCCTTCGTTAGAGGAATTGGTAGAACGTATTACGATCAGCCATCAAGCGGGAGTAAGCATTGCTGTTCATTGCGTCACTGAAGTTGAGCTAATGTTCAGCCTTGCTGCTTTTGAAGAAGCTGGCCCGATTTCCGGTGACCGTATCGAGCACGGGTCTGTGACACCGGAATATTTATTGGATAGGATCGTAGAGTCGGGTGTGACTGTGGTTACCCAGCCGCATTTCATCCTGGAAAAAGGCGACACTTATCTGAGTGAAATCGATGTCACTGAGCATCAATCCCTATATCGAGGCCAAACATTTTTGCAACGAAAGATTCCATTAGCAGGAAGCTCTGATGCCCCTTTCGGATCGGCTGACCCCTGGACAGCGATGCGTACTGCCGTTGCACGACGGACTTCCTCGGGGCAATCACTCGGAAGCAATGAAGCGCTGAGTCCGGAACAGGCCCTGGCATTATTTCTTGGTTCCCTGGAAACACCGGGAAAGGTACGCTGCATACAGCCCGGAATGAGCGCCGATTTGTGCTTGCTGTCATGCCCTTGGGAAATCGCCAGAGTGCGTTTAAATAGTCACGACGTCCGCTTGGTGATTAGCAAGGGGACGCCGATATTCAGTCGGGATCAAAGCGCGATCAGGGTAAACCAATTTCCGATTGCTGGGCTGAAGCCTTGATTAACTCGCCGTCTGGCTGCAGTAAAAACCCCTTTTCCACAGCATCATCCACAGAAGCACTTACCGCATCAACATAGGCTTCATGATCGCGGTAAAGCGTGCTCAGTGTAGCCTCATCAAACAGCTTAGTGGTGCCGTACAGTCTGCAAAAGAGATCTCCTTCCTGCCCCTCGCCTGACAAAGTTGCGATAGGAACATCGACGTAAGGCGTGCGAATGCCACCTAACACATTGCCGAATTCATCCCGAATAAACGAAGCAGTGGATTCATCAAAGGCAAACCGGTCTGCCGGGGTGGGAGCGACCCCGGTGCGCAGCCAGCTATCCAATGCCGCAATAGATGCTTTTACAACAAAATGCTGTGGTCCTGAATTAATGGGTTTGCCACACTTTTGAATCACCGGAACGGCATAGCGGGTCTCGGCAACATTCGCTACAGAAGGGTTTTTGCCTGTATCGTAAAGACCAAGATTACCCACATAGCGATCAGCATGCGCGGTGCCTGCTACCTCCCAGACACGGAACATATCTGTGTCCGGCTGACTATCAAGATACGCCCCCAGCACAGTGGAATCGGTTTCGGTTTGCAGCATCATCACCGGCACATCCAGGTCGTCCCGCACTCTTACCGTATCACGGGTTTCAAAATTCAAGTCAGACGCATCCGGCTCCGGAGCCAGTGGTGCGGAACCGTGTATACGACTGTGTATATAGTAAGCGTCGAATATTCTTTCCCGCGGTGCAATCGCATTAATGTAGGTCATCATATAATCGGCTGACTGTGATTCACCAGAGGCAATCGCGCGTTCAAGTTTTAATTCCCCTAACGGGTTGAAGTTTTGCGGTTGCACTATGGCCTTACCGACTTGGCGGAAAATATCATACGCATACTGGTCGCCGGGGTGAATCAATGTGCTGTATCGAGCAGGATTCAGCTTCTTCAATGAAAGGGAAATAGGTAAAACGGTCACCCCTGCCCCATCGATACCGGCTTTTTGGGCAGACACACCAATCCAGGCATAACCACTTCTTAACAGCTCGGTGTGGGCCATAATCCATTCAGAAGAAGCTTCGGTTCCGCCGCTAACATTAAACCACTCTACAATCACCGTGCCGTTGAATTTCTCCGGATCAGTCGGTCTATAAACGACAATCCGCGTCCTGAAATCAGCTTCGTCAGCAGGCTCAACATTCCACTTACCGTCGCTGGTAAGCGGCTCAGCACTGACATAACTTTGGGCTGTTCCCTTGATAAAGTACTCAGCCTTCTCATAGCCGAAATCATGCAGCCGGAACATTGTAGAACCTAACAGCCAGGGTATCCCCGGTACCAAGCCCTCATCGGGAACGGTTTGTTTGCAGCCACTAAACAGCAGAACGAATACGATGGAGGCGGCAAATAATTTGGCTCTAATAGATAGACGGGTGTGCTTCTTCTTATTCATGCAGGGGACCTGATAATTTATTTTAAATTATTTTTGTTCTGAATTTGCGTTGGTTTGTTCAGCACCACAAGACAGTTTCACTAAACACACTAACGGGGTTCGTCTACGCCTGTCTATATGTATTGATATTGATTATTGTGAAAATGTTATTGAATGTTGGATTTCAATTTATGATCAAACCGATCCTGACGGGAGTTATTGAGCATACCGAATGTGGGGCAATGCATCGTAACCAGCCGGGAACTGACGGCAGGTGTGTAACATACTGACTTGTTGTGCGGCCCTAAGATTATTTGTCTATCTCGTCCGTAATGGCGTCGATAAGACCCCACTGCAGCGCTGTTTGAGCATTGATTTTTTTATTCATAATTACGAGATAGGCCGTTCGTTGCCGTCCTATCCTGCGTGAAATACTGATGCAACCCCCTGCACCCGGAATCAGCCCCATAGACAACTCAGGCAGCCAAAACAGGGTTTTTTCTGACGCTGTAAAATACCCTGCGCAAGCTGGAAGCTCAACGCCACTTCCGACACAGGCTTTGTGAACATGAAAATGATACCGCTCCGGTGAAGACATTATGAATTTCGCTGGCGAACGCTGCGACCGGATGAGGTGCCCTGCAATAGGCGAAGCAACTTTGCCAAATTCTGTTAGCTCTCCCCCAGTACAAAAACAGCGTCCGTTCGCGAAAACACTGACCTGGTGTAACGAGTCGTCCAGATTCACCAGCTCGAATGCTTCCACCAAAGCGTCCCTCATTTCCACTGAAAATGCATTGTTATTCAGGGGCCGGTTGAGCACTACTGAAAGCTGTGCCTGGCTTCGTGTTACTAAAACAGGCGGGCCACTTTCCGGAACCGGGGGCGTTAGGAGCCGGGCTTGATAGTGAGTCAACCAGCGCTTGAATTCGTCTCCTGACTGCAACGCCGCGTAGCCAAGCGATTCCACCATCAACGCGTCTTCCGGTGCCAGGTCTTCAATAGCCCGCAATACCTGAACCAACACCAACGTAGCCTGTGGGTTGGCGGCAATACGGCGCAGCATTGCCTTGAATTCGGATCCATCAACGATCGAGTCTACGCAGTGTGCCACCGGGCTATCCGATGAGCCAACACCGATCACCGCGCAGGGTTGTTGCCGGCTCCACTGCCTGAGTTTATTCACCCACTCTTCGTCCAGTGCAGCTAGGCTATCTATATCCAACGCCAGCACCGGATACCCGCTCTCCTCTCGCAAATCGTCTGCAGAACGAAGCATTGCAGGTTGAATCGTTTCACAATCGAGCAGCTTCATGTAGCCAGCTCTATAGCGTGTTGTTCTAACAACTCATTAACCGGCACCACCACGTAGTGTTTGTTTTGTGTGTAGTCGTCGTGGACCACCTGGCTATCCCAGATGATAATATCCAGATCAATACAGCGGGGCCCTGATTTAATAGGCCCCTTGACCCGACCAAGACGTTCTTCGACGTTTTTCAGGTATTGGTTGAATTCATCGTAGGGCCTATCTGTACTAAGCAAATAAGCGCCATTAAGAAAGTCCGGCTGGTTCTGATAACCATCAGGTGCTGTTTGAATTACCTCAGCCTCTCCCAATATGCCCACTTCGGTATCCAATATGGCCCTGCATTTGTTGAGGTTCCGCTCGGGATCAATATTGGTGCCTACTGAGACAATGACCCGCACCATCATGCCGAATCCGGATAATTTTCATGATTCCTGCCGACCTGATTCACCGACTCGCCACCATCAACGTAAAGTATCTGCCCGGTAAGGAAGTCATTTTGCAGAAGGTAGCTAAGCGAGTTGGTTAGCTGTTCGTCGCTGCCTTTCTTACCCAGAGGGATCCCGGCTATGCGCCAATCGACATAGGCATTACCTCTTGTTTCTCCAGGCAGCGTCACGCCAGGCGCAATGCCGTTGACGCGAATTTCCGGGGCGAATTCCAAGGCTGCCATCTTGGTGAAATCAGCTAATGATTTTTTTGATAAAAGATACGCCGCGTATTGATATTGATGATAGGCAATCTTGTTGTCGAGAATGTTTATTACCTGCCCCTGGCCGCAATAACGCTTAAAGCTCCCGGCTAACAAAAAAGGCGCCACCAAATTCACACGAAACTGGGCTTCGAGTAACTCCCGGCTGGTGCCTGCCGTTGGTGCCGCTTCATAGGCTGAAGCGTTATTGATGATGCATTCAAGACCCGGAAAGCGAGCCTGCACTTGCAATATAAATTCGTCGGCGTCAAACGCTTCACTGAAATCCATACTGAACACCTCGCATTGTCTGCCCGTGCTCTGCAGCTCGCGCGCCAGCTGCTTTGCGCCATCCTGCGAAGAATTGCAATGAATTGCCACATCATAGCCCAGTGCAGCCATGTGCCTTGCAAACAAACTACCGAGCCTTGTACCTGCTCCGGTAATCAGAGCTGCGGGAGAATTCACGTCTAAACCACCTTTTTGATGTTGGGAGGATTGCCTGTTCTTATAACGACTTCAGTCCTAAATCGAACGTCTGTCGTGAGCAAATTAGTCTATTTAGTGTCTAATGCTATCAGCACTACCGGCATCCGATCTACCACGATAATCGAAAGCTGTGCTCGGTAAAGATCGTCTAAACTCGTTGAAACTGGAGAAATCACACGCCATAATAGCCACCAGTGTTGTTGAATTAGAAAAACGACCCGTGATATTCAATGGATAAAACAACCAACTGTTTGCAGCATTAGAAGAAGCAGTTTAGGTAAAAAACGGGCGCATAAAAAATAAGAATACAAAATAAAAAACTTAAATGAGAGGGAATGTATTCCGATGGGAATTAAGAACTGGGTCAGCGTCATGACCGCAGCAACGCTTGCGGTATCTATCACCGGCTGCTCCGTACGCGATATGGCGGCGAGTGGCATGGTTTCATTTGGTAACAAATACATGAGCCCCTGGTTCATGGCCTCCAACGATACAGACATCATGTGTGCAATGGGCGAAGGGATGGCAGCGATGACCTATCCTATGGGTCCCAATATCGACCCCATGATCCCGATGGTAACACTGGCATCCGGCATGTGTGCGGATGAAAAAGCCAAGCAGGAAGAGCTGCGTTTTCTGCGTGCCATGCATAAAGACGATGTAACCACCGCTCAGGACGCCCGCACGATGCAGAAGCGCTGGACCGCGTTGTCAGCAGAGCGTCAGTATTTTGGATACCAGGCTGCAGTACGCTACTTTGGTGAGCCCGGAAAGGAGTGCCCTGACTTTGCCGATGACAATGAAGAAATGGCTTATCTGTTCGGAATGTTTGGCGCATTGCAGGCAGTACAAATGGATTTGGCCGTGGGCGGAGTTGCAGGGGTTCCTCTTGACGTAATGCCCAAAGCACTGGAAGGATTGAAGTGTGTTAACAGTGATAAATTCTGGGGGCTGCCCGATGCGATTCTTGCGGTAGTTGATATCAGCAAATCCAATCTGGACGGAGATGAGGACGCGGTAAAACTGGGCAAAGCTCGCCTGCAAAAGGCGGCACGCGCGGGGGAAGAAGAAGGTGTACGCATGGTACATCTGGTCGAAGCAGCAATGTATGTTACCCAAGGTGACGAAGCAGCGGTGAAAGAGGTTATCCGCAAACACGTTGAAATGATTGAAGAAACTCCCCCTAATCCGGATCTAAACCTGTTAGATAAAATGACCACCCGCGGGTTGCGCTTGATTTCGGATAAACTCTGGACGGCGCATACCGGTCAGCGTACACCGTTCGGCAAATTCGGTACTTTCTGGGATGACCAAGTCATCTCCGACGATTCTATGGATATTGAAGACCTACTGTGATGATCTGATGTCAGTAACAATGAGGGATATACAATGAAAACAAGAATAATGAACCATATTTCAAAAATAGTAGCCGGCCTTGGCGCCGGCTTGATACTCTCCTCCGCCCAGGCCGCCGCGCCGGTACCCATTAAAATGTGTGCTTTTATGTTTATGGGCGAAGGTGGCCCTGAACATCAGGCACTCCTGGATTATCAGGCGGCCGCCCTCAATTGGGGCGCAAAACTGGAAATGAAATCTTATGTAAACGATAAAATCGTCGCAGAAGAATTGAAATCCGGTACCTGCGACATCGCAAATATGCCAAGTCTGCAAGCACGCGCTTTTAACAAATTCACCGGTACGCTGGACGCGCCGGCTTCCATGCCTACATACGCTCACCTGGAAACAGTTCTGCAAACGCTAGCCAAGCCTTCTGCCGCTAAGTACATGCGCAACGGTGACTATGAAATTATCGGCATTCAACCCGCAGGTGCTGTCTTTATTTTCACGAATGACAAAACCGTAAAAAATATTTCAGATCTAGCCGGTAAGAAAATGGCGGTGCTGGATACCATGCCGGAAATGAGACAACTGGTTGTGGATTTGGGTATGACACCGGTGTCCTCAACGTTGACTAATATTTTTCAAAAGTTTAACAACAAAGCGATTGATATCACCGGTGCTCCTGCCTTTGTGTATGACATGATGGAGCTGCACAAGGGACTGGAGCCCAACGGCGGTATTCTTGAGAACCCGGTAATGCAGGGCAACACTCAATTCGTCGGACGTACTAGTAAATTGCCGGAAGGTTTTGCGCAAAAATCCCGTGAATACTTTGTTAAAAACTTTGATCAGACGTTGAAGTTTGTACGTGAGGCCGAAGAAAAAATCCCCAAAGATCTATGGATTCCGCTAGGTGAACAAGCACAGAAAGACTATCGCGTTCAGACCAGACAAATCCGCATCTCGTTTCGCGACGATAACATTTACGATGCCAAAATGTTAACGCTGCTGCGTAAAATTCGTTGTAAGAAAGACGCCACCCTGGCGGAATGCACCTCCCCAGACGCCGAATAACAGAATAATAATACGGTAATTGCTGTGAATGAATTAACCTCGGAAAGTAGTACTTTGACAAAGGCAAGTTTTTTAGAGCGATTACCTATTATCGCTATTCTGTTTCTTTTGATTTTTATCATCTTTGCCCGAACAGGAGAAAGTGTCCACGGGCAAGTCACTCAACTCGGAACCTATCTTTGGGACGACTATTTTGTCCTGCGGGGCGACATCCCCGAACCGAAATGCAATCCGAACATAGATATTCAACAACGCCTGGATAAGTTAGAGGCAGAAGCCGGGGCTTCTGCCGGTGACTTTGATCTGTTTGACGAAGAATTTGACAGGGCATCAGCTCAGAGCTCGTTAGAAAACCAGCTTCACCAGTGTCAACGGGCCCATGCAAGAGCTGCGGAATTTCGCGATAAAGTAACGCCGTCTCTGCTGGTGTTCAGTGCGATCGAACACAAATTTTCAGAAGCCAGTATCTTCTCAACGGACAAGCAAACGGTCCTGCTATTAGCTTTGTTATTCATCTCTGCCGCTGTGGCGACCATGCAGCGACACCATATCGGGTTTCGTCCGATGGTGGCAAAGCTGGATTTTCAGATTTCACTTACTCTTCAGTTTATCGCCAACACTGCACTGGCAGTATCAGCCTGGAAGTTCCGCTCCAATATCATGGCGTCAGAGATACAGACCAGTAATCCTGAAATTGTTAACGGAATGGCCGTTGGTGCCACTATTCTTGCTCTACTGTCTTTGAAAGAATTGTTTAGTATGCCCAAGGATGCGCCCAGGGGTGGCACCCTAGGGCGGGCATTATTGTCGGTTCCCCTGTACACCTTCGTAATGCTGTTATTCGCCTTTATCGTGATAGTAAACCAAGGCAACCTGGCAGGACTGTCATTGTACTTCAGTGCCTTCTTCGATCAGTCCGGCACTTATATAGATATTGCACTGTATTTATGGTGTGGCATGTTGCTGAAGCAGACCCAGCTCGGTGAGCGTGTATTTAGCCTGTTTACACCCTGGCGACTGCCCCCGGAAGTTCTGGCATTTGTTGCCATTGCTGTAATGGCCCTGCCCACGGCCTACACCGGAGCGTCCTCCATCATTATTCTTGCTATGGGCGCTGTGGTATATCGCGAACTTAGAAAAGTGGGTACCCGGCGCCAGCTTGCGCTGGCGACGACGGCAATGAGCGGAAGCTCCGGTATCGTGCTGAGCCCCTGCCTGATCGTTATTATCGTCGCCATCCTGAATAAAGAAGTGGTCACCGATGATTTGTTCTACTGGGGTGTAAGGGTATTCTTGTTAACTGGGGTCGTGTTTTTATTTTATGCCATGATTACCCGCAAAGACCCTCTGAAAATTGCGCCTATCAGCGAAGCGCTACCGAAAACCCTACGGCATGCCCGACCACTAATGTCGTATGTGATCATTTTCTTTTTGGTGGCTTCTGCCTATTTCTGGGTGCTGGACGCGCGCCTGGATCAGTTTTCCGCTCCAATCATTCTGCCTGTTATTATTTTTTGGATGATCGTATTCGAGCGTTTGCTAACAAAAGAAAAACCGTTGTATGACGAACCTGAACGCATACCCACCCTTCCCGGTGCACTGACAAAATCGATGACCGATGCCTCAATCCATATTGGCGGATTACTGATGCTGATGTCGACCTTCATGATTATTACCAGCCTTGGTGGCGAAGCCGTGTCGGCGACCTTCCTCTACGATATCGAGAGCCCCTATCTGATTATGGGCGCATTAATGCTGATGTTCGTACTAATCGGGATGTTTATGGAATCCATGGCAGCTGTCGGTTTGGTTTCTCTGGCGATTGCGCCTATCGCATATCAACAGGGCATCAACCCCATTCACTTCTGGATGACTTGTTTGGTTGCGCTGGAACTGGGCTATCTAAGCCCGCCGGTTGCACTGAGCCACATCTTTACCCGACAGGTGGTGGGGGAAGAAGAAGCCGTAGCTGCTTCGAAAGAAGGTGATACGTTCTATTACCGGCACGAGCGTTTGTTCCTGCCCCTGCTGGTGATGGGAACCACTTTGTTAATCGTTGGTTTTGGCCCAATGATTTATGGCATAGGCAATTAATCACATACCAATTTCCTTTACTGGCCGGCGTCCTTCGACCGGCCTTTTTTTTATCCATTCATCCCTGTGTCGGGTTGCCGTGCGGTTAATCTATTTCCTGAATTTGGCTGGCGTTATTCCGGTCGCAGTGCGGAACGAATTGGAAAAATTCGCTGGTGTACTGAACCCTAACCGGAATGCAATTTCCTTTAATGGCAGGTCTGTTTCCAGCAGAAGTGCTTTTGCTTTGGTAATTCTTACTGCTCGAACATATTCAGAAACGGTACAACCGGTCTGCTTTTTGAAAATCTTTGTAAAATGCCGTTCACTGTAGCCACAGGCAGTAGCAAGTTCTAATGCCGTCACGGAATTGCCGCTGGCGTCTGACATATACCGGTCAATCAAACTAAAGTCCTGTGCAGTTAATTGTTTTTCTGTTGTTGGTTTATCAGAAACAGAAGATAACCAATGAGAGCACTCCACCAGCATCGCGTGCCCCAACGCATTAACCAGCTCGGTGCTTTTATTGCCGGGGTACATAGCCTCATTCATCATGCGTAACAAAATAGCCGACAACAAAGGGCTTTTTACGTCCAGCGCGTCAAGCAAGCGTGCCTGCGAAATGGTGTTCAAGGGGCCTAGAATGTGCTCGGTGTAGTCCTGATCAAATGAACAGGTGATAGTGCGTAACTTCCCCGTTGAATGGCTGGCATTGATTTCTTTACCTGGAAGCATCAACAGGATATTTCCAGTGCCGGAGGACCGGGATAAATCGCCGTCATATCCGTATTCAACTGATGCTGTCGCTGAAACCAGCAAAGTGAAGCCTACTCTGAACGGGGTAACATGAATTGTTGTGGGTTCAGAAAACACCACTTCGCTGACTTCGATATGCAGGACACTTGTTTGAAGTGCCGCTGTGCGATTGCGCAGGTTGTTCTGATGGCGGGATCGCGGGTCATCATCGGGCTCGATACAGCGGATTTCTTCGCTGAGATGAACACTTTTGTTCCTCCAATGTGCTAAAAAATCCGGCGCTTTTTTATTTTTATCCATAGTCATCTTTATCTGGGGTTGTATCTGAGTGATTTTTTTCAGCTGGATACCCACCAACGATTGGAACAAATTACTATACCCGCTTTTTGCAGTTCTTCCCGAACCGATTGTAAATCCTGATGATTCAGGAACACACCCAATTCTATATTTTTTTGTGAATCAACCAGGCTCATTTGAATGGCATCGGCTGGAACATTGGATTCGTGCAGGTCGATGTAACTGTTCACCCTATCAAACTGCCAGCTGTGCTCCGGATGGGATTTGCCCTCTTCCACTTTTATCGATTCCCGGTCGATGGTAATTACCTGCATTTGGCGGCTCTCTTTGAGTACCTTGCGAAGGACCAATATCAATACCAGCACTTCAAGCCCGGCAAAAGGCATCACCATCCAGGCGCCCATCAGACCCCAGACCAATGCGATAAGCAACGTTATACCGCTGACGATGCCAAAAAAGCATAATGTTTGGGTCCGTGTTGCAGACGTGTTGGGTGTCAGCAGTAAAACAGTGGAGCCTGAATTCACGTGACATCGAACCATTACTTTGCTCTCCCCTGATGATGAAAAATGTATCAAAAATATCCTAAGTCACATGGCCCGATATGACTTTTATTTAGCACGAGCGGACTGTATCCGAGACCTGTGTATTCCCTATACTGGCACGTAAGCAACCTATTTATAACCAAGCTAATCCAGAACTGAAAGATTGAGGAATGAATATGACCGCCGCAGCCAATCCAAGTACCCATCGTATCGGCACTGAAGCAATTCCGGTGCGTCATATGGATTTCGAGTTTGATGATAGTATACCTACCTTTTGGTTTGGGAATGACCCGCTCCGCACCATGATACTGACGGCCTTGTCGGGCACTTTTCCTGAAGGCGAAAGAATGTTCATGCGCTCGGTCCGCCACTTTCAAAAGGGGATTACCGATCCCGAATTACAAAAGCAGGTTAAAGCATTTATCGGGCAGGAAGCACATCACGGGAAGGAGCACCAGAGCTTTAACGACATGATGACCCGTAAGGGTATACCTGTCGATAAGGTAGATAAGTTCACTAAGGTCGGTATTTCACGAGAAGAGAAATTTTTTTCTCCTCAACGCATGCTTGCAAAAACCTGTGCGCTGGAACATTTTACTGCGCTGTTTGCGGAAACGCTGTTAGCGCATCCCGAGCTGATTGATGATATCGACGAAAACCTGAAGCCTCTTTGGATGTGGCACGCCATTGAAGAAAGCGAGCACAAAGCGGTAGCCTATGATGTGTATCAGGATCAGGTGGGAAGTTATTGGACCCGCGCCTCTGAAATGGCATTTACGACAGTGATGTTCAGTTTTTTTGCGAGCCTGCATACGGTGCAATTATTACGCGCTTCCGAGCAGCTTGATAAACCGAAGTCCCCGGTCGGACAACGCTTAAAAGGCATATGGAAACACCGCAATATTTTCGCTGACCTGGGTAAACACTATCTGGCCTATTACAACCCTAAATTCCACCCTTCTCAGATAGACAGTAAGATGCTGAGGGATCGAGGTTTAGCTTTGTTAACACAATACGTGGGCGAGAAAGCGAATATTTCAGCTTGAGTTAGGTTGTGTCGCGGCGGGGGCTGACGCGCTCGAGTGCTGCCGACAATTCATGAATCCGGATCGGCTTTCTCAAATATTCTGACACGCTCGTCGCCGCATCCATGTCGCCAGCGGTTGCGGACACGACAATAACCGGTACTTTCGAAAAGCTGTTATCTTTACGAAGCTCTTCCAGCATTGACCAGCCGTCCATAACCGGCATCATCAGATCTGTCAGAATCGCAAACGGCAGGCTTTCGCATTGACGTAAATACGCCAACGCCTGCAACCCATTTTCCGCGACTATGGCACCGTAATTCAATGCTTGTAGCGATTGCGACATAATGTTCCTTAGGTCGACGTCATCTTCGACAAGAAGGATAATGCGGGTTTGATCGGGCACAGCCATTGGGACACCAGCTAAAGCAGTCTTTTTAGCGCTCAACGACTTTGTAAGTTCTACAGAGGCTTGACGATATCTAAAAACACTTGGGTTTAGGTGGTTCGACTCACTTGAGACGAACCTTAACCTGTAAACTATTTCGCGCGGCATGACTTTGTTCACGTTATCAGTGAGTAACGGCACCGGATCGTAAAGTCAATTTCAGCCGCCTTATTCCAATTCTTTTCTTTCCCTTGGTAAAACAACCGTAAACGTGCTGCCTTTGCCAGTCCCCTCGCTTGATGCAGTTATCGTTCCACGATGCATTTGAATGATGTGTTTGCACAAATGCAAGCCAATGCCGAGACCGCCGCGTGTTTCTTTCGGGTTTGGTGCCTGGACAAAAGAATCGAAAATGCGTTCCAGATAGGTGTCGGAAATTCCCTGCCCACTATCGGATACCATGATTTGGATATTGAATGTATCCAGGGCGCGGGCTCTCACACTGATTTCTCCGCCCTTAGGCGTATAACGAACCGAATTGGTTAATAAATTAGTGATTGCCTGGGTGAGACGTACAGTATCCCCATGGACGACCAGGTCACTTTCGGGCAGTTCGATAACCAGGTTATGGTCTTTTGCTTTCAGTGCGGGCTGTACTATCTCGATGCTGTTTCGGACTATATCAGAAAGTTCCACTGAGTTTTTTTCCAGGGATATTTTTCCGGTCGCTATGCGCGAAGCGTCGAGCAAATCATCCACCAGACGGATTAAATGGTCTGTCTGCCGCCTCATGGTGGCGAACGCGGACGAGATGTCTGCAGGAAATGGCCCCTTCATATTGAGCAAATCCAGCGTCATGGTCAGGGGTGACAGGGGATTACGCAACTCATGAGAAATCATCGCCAAAAATTGCGCGTTGGCGCGATCCCGGGCTTCTAGACGTTCGTTCAGTCGCGACAGTTGCTTATTGGCTAATTTGGATGCGGATAACAGTTTGCGATGCTCGAGTTGAGACATGACCTGATTGGCTAATACTCTCAATGTACGGCGCTGACTTTCACTAAACTCACGGCAGTGATAATCCAGTATGCACAGTGTACCTATCGCATAACCGTCTGGATTCTTGAGTACGGCACCCGCATAAAACCGAATATTAGGCGGCCCGGTTACCAAGGGGTTGTTCGCGAACCGGGCATCGGTGTGGGTGTCCGGGACTACCAGCATATCCTGCTGCAACAGGGCGTGCGCGCAAAAAGAGGTCTCCAGCGGAGTTTCTCGGACACCAAGACCGATCTCTGACTTAAACCACTGCCTGCCATTGTCAATAAAGTTAACGACTGCAATGGGGGCATCGAACAGATCAGCGGCAAGCTCCGTCAATTCATCGAACGCAGGATCCCTGGGCGTATCGAGTATCTGATATTGGTAAAGTGCCGCAAGACGTTGCTCCTCGTCACATGAAACGGCTGTGTTCATAGGGGCTCCAGGAAGATCTCAACTTGATATAGAATTTGGCGCATTACTTTGCTGGTTTTACGGTGACATCCCGCATGTCACTGCTGCTGCACATCGTATTAAGGAGTGGGTGCTCCCCGGAAGTATCCGAAAGTTAGTCTAATACGTCCAGATATCTTTGGTAAATTATTACGGGGTTAAGACTTGGGCCCCATGTGGATCCTGATCAGCGTTCAGGTAACCCACCACCATGTCCGTCATCCCCGACACGACTTGCTGCTGAGTCAGCAACGCGGTGTTTTGCCCGATAAACCGAACCATATTAAACAAAACGCTATTAACGATTATAAATACCCGGACATGCAAATCTTCAATCGGATTTTGCTGGTAATTTTTCAGGAAATACAGCCGCGACAAGTCCATAAAGCTTTGTTGAAGGGTGTCCATGACTTTGTCAGTGGGCAGATTGTTCCAATTGCTCACCAATTCGAGAAACAGTCCATCACGGGAATGCAATACAGAGAACCCAAATTCAATAATCGATTGCACATTATGACGTAAACTGCCGCCTTCGATCATGGGTAGCTGAACCAGAAGAGAGGCGATATCGTTTGCTAACTTGTCCATCAACGCTTCGATTAACATTTCTTTACCATCAAAATACTGATAAAGGGATCCCACGCTGACCCCAGCAGCATCCGCAATATGATGGGTAGTAACAGCATCCAACCCTTTATCGATAATGGTCTGTGCTGTGGCTTCTATCAGAGCATCAACCATCTGCCGTGATCGTTTTTGCTTGGGCTTCTTGCGCATAAATCAAAATAATCCGAAACGCGAATTGAATGCGAATAAATGTTCGCATTAATCTGTGGACACATCAAGCGACTGTTCACCGGAGCCAACCCATGCCCATGCACCAGGAAAAAAGCCGGATCCCTGGCCGAGCGAGGCCCTTTGAGAAATCCCAAAAACCCACCCCGCTCTGGTTGAAAGCACTACTGGGACGTGAACTGGCGCCTTCACGTGAGGAATACACCGCAGTTAATCAAGCCCTCTGGGTGGGTGATTACAACATGGATGGCCTGGTTAATTGGATGTTTGAGGCAGACGCTGGGAAACGTAAGGCTCAAATTCAACAGGCGATACAATGCGGCCCTGACCGTGTTAAGGACTGCCCACAAGAGATTCAGGCATTTTTTAAAACACTGCAACCCGCCCCGACCTGGATCGATTTCGATCTAATCGAAGAAGGCATTCGCTTCACACACAGCAGCGGCTTGGCAGCGGGCTACGTATTGCGTGACCTGGCTTTGATGGGTGGCTATTTGCTCTCTGGATTTAATCAATCCCTGATCATGACCGGTGCGCTCAATAAAGGGACTTCGCGGCGGATTGCGGAGACCGGGAAGTGGTGGATTGATTGCACCGAACCACATGGTTTGAGGCCTCAAGGGCCCGGATATCAATCCACATTGAACGTCAGGCTGGTCCACTCACTGGTAAGGCGCGGCCTGAATAAACGTGCGGACTGGGATCACAGCCACTGGGCTTTACCCCTGAGCCAAATCGATATGGTCGCGACCTATTTAGGATTCAGCGTAGTCATGCTGGTGGGCTTGCGTAAATTAGGCTTTCCTATTCTGCCCCGCGAATCAACCGCTGTGATCCATCTTTGGTCGTATGCCTGCTGGCTGATGGGGGTTGAGGAACAATGGCTAGTGAAGTCGGAAGCGGAAGGGTTTGTGCTGCTAAACCATACCTACATGACGCAGAGCAAACCCGACGAAAACAGCAAAGAGTTAGCCGAAGCACTGTCGAAAGAACCGCTCGAGCGCACGTACCCTCGCTTTGAGCGAGCACAAAGAAAGCTGTCATACCATCTCCATTTAGGCATGAGCCGCTATTTTCTTGGGCGCGAAAAAATGCAGCAGCTGGGCTTTAAAGACCAAGGGATCCCCTGGCTTACGCTAGCGTCCAATGTTCCACGGCCCGCAATTTATTGCGCTGGGCACTTCTTACCGGGTATGCGTCCACATCAGCAACGGCGCGGACGGAAAGCTCAGTTGGCCATGTTGACTGCCATGTTTGGGGATGAGGATCACGGGCTGATCGCCCCAGATCGCAATCACCCTGCTCATATCGATACCGGAAATTAGCACTATGATATTCGACTTCATTCAAAGTCAAAACGCAGGCCGGCATTTGAAAGCCACGTTGCCGGGTGAGCCGGGCTTACCGCTGTTAGGACACAGTCTGGACTTCTTGTACCGACCGGTGAAAACCGCACTCCGATTCGAACGCAAACACGGCCCGGTTTTCTGGCTCAATATATTTGGTATGACTGCGGTGGTTTTGATCGGACCGGAAGCCAATAAACAGGTTTTACTGGACCGTGAAAAAGCATTTTCAAATTCCAGGGGATGGGATTTCTTTATCGGCGCATTTTTCAAACGCGGTATTATGTTGCTGGATTTTGATGAGCACCGGTTCCATCGCGGAATCATGCAAGCAGCATTTAAAAAACAGGCCTTGTTGAAGTATGTGGAACGGATGAATCCCGTTATTGAATACAGTTTGCAGCAATGGCCGGATACGCCTGTTAATAAAGGCCAGCAGACAGCGTTCAGGGTATTACCGAATATTAAACAGTTGACACTCAATATCGCGACCGAAGTATTTATGGGGGAGCAGCTTGGCCCGGAAGCGGATAAAGTAAACCAGGCCTTTGTGAATTGTGTGTTAGGGGGCACAGCGCTGATTCGATATTCCATTCCTGGTGGGCGCTGGCGCAGGGGTTTGAAAGCGAGAAAAACACTAGAGTCGTTTTTTGGTTGCAGGGTTGCGGAGCGTCGACGCAGGCCCGGCCCGGATCTATTCAGTCAGCTATGTCAGGCAGTAGACGACAACGGCAAGCGCTTCAGTGAAGAGGATGTCGTAAATCATATGATTTTCTTAATGATGGCCGCTCACGATACTTCCACCATCACTCTGTGCGCTCTATTTTACTACCTTGCCAAACACCCTCATTGGCAGCAAGCGCTGCGCATCGAATCTGAAAATCTGGCTAAATCTGCTGTTGAATATGAGGATTTGGACAAACTCACCGGTATCGAAATGGTGATGAAAGAAGCCTTGCGTATGATGCCGCCGGTGCACGGTATCCCCCGCCGCACTGTCAAAACAGTAGAAGTTAACGGATCAATTATCCCAGCGGATACGTTTGTTATTATCAGTCCTTACGTCACACATTATCTGGAACAATATTGGCCCGATCCGGAACGGTTCGATCCGGAGCGATTCAGCGACCCGAAGCGAAAAACACAGCAACAGCCTTACCAGTACATTCCGTTTGGTGGCGGCGCTCATAAATGTATTGGCCTTCACTTTGCTGAACTGCAAGTCAAAACCATTTTGCATCCCATTTTACTTAATTACCGCTGGCAGATCCCGGACGATTACGTGCTGCCCATCAATTTTACTACCCTACCCAACCCCGCTGATGGCTTGCCGGTTAAGTTATCGCGCCTGAATCGAGGGTCACTGACATGACACGAAAACTGAATAAAACGGTTTTGATAACAGGGTGTTCTTCCGGGATTGGCCGGGACAGTGCATTGTTTTTTCAGAACAAGGGCTGGAATGTCGTGGCCACAATGCGAGCTCCGGGCGGCGAGCAGGTGTTGAACCGATTGCCAAACGTGATTTGTCCGCTGCTGGACGTAACCGATGTTGAATCGATTCAGAAAGCAATACAAACGGCGTTGGTCGAATTTGGCACTGTTGATGCGGTGGTGAATAATGCAGGTTATGCGCTGATAGGGGCATTTGAAACCCTGGATGCGGTACAAATCCGAAAGCAATTCGATACGAATGTTTTTGGATTAATGGAGGTGTGTCGATCCATACTTCCTCACTTCCGCGAACGCAATCAGGGCATATTGATCAATGTCGCCAGTATGGTGGGTCGTGTGCCCCTGCCACTTTACAGTGTTTATAATGCCAGCAAGTTCGCTGTCGAGGGCTTTTCAGAATCACTCGTTTACGAGCTGGAAAATTTCGATATTTGTGTGAAATTAATTGAACCGGGTGCTACTGACACGGCTTTCTTTGGTGGTTCCAGTGACCGCTATAATGGCACCGGTGTTAAAGCGTATGATGATTACTGCGCACAATTGTTACCCCTCATGGACTCTATCGGACCGGCCGGATCTGATAGTCAGGATATAGCCGAAGTAATCTGGAAGGCGGCCACTGACGGTCGCCATCAGTTACGCTACGCTGCGGGATCCGATGCCCGGGCATTTCTGCTGGCTCGGCGCATTTTGCCGGATGGTCTGTTCAAGCGCACCATCAAGATCAGTCTGACGCCATGGGCGTTGAAGACGGTCGGTAAATTGTTCTATCGAACGTAACCGGTTTTGGCTCCTAGAAAAGACAAATCAATCACATCATCAAATTCGGAGAGACCCGGGAGAGACATTCGCCCGGGCATATCCTGTTAATTTTATTGCGCCGCTAACTTGGCAAAAGCATCAATCACTTCTTGGGGCGCCTGAACCAGCTCGATCAACACGCCCTCTCCCGCGATCGGAAACTCGTCATTGGCCTTAGGGTGCAGAAATGTGATATCAAATCCGGCGGCGCCCTTGCGAATGCCACCCGGGGCGAAACGAACCCCTTTTCCGGTCAGCCATTCCACCGCAGTAGGCAAATCGTCAATCCATAGCCCAATGTGATTCAGCGGTGTGGTATGGACGGCGGGCTTTTTCTGCGGGTCAACTGGCTCCATCAAATCGACCTCAACTTTGAAAGGACCCGTACCAATGGCGCAGATATCCTCATCCACATTTTCACGTTCGGACACAAACGTACCTGTAATATCGAGCCCCAGCATATCAACCCACAGGGTTTTAAGTTTGTCTTTGGAGGGGCCCCCGATGGCGATTTGCTGAACACCCAGCACCTTGAAAGGACGGTTCATAAATGTCTTCCTATTGATTATGTATTGGTTGTGTAGTCGGAAACCCGCCTAGTATACCTTCCAGGCAACGGATTTTTAAATGCGAATAAGGCGTTCTGCGACCCCGCCGTTTGCGGTAGACCTTCAGCTTGTGAAGGCGTAGTTACGTAATTTCTGCAACCGACCATGTAAAAATTGCAAGAATCGACGGCTGGTAGCCATGGCTGCACGGTTTTAGAGTGGCATAACTATTGAATGACGGGTACCAGCCGTTTCGGTCCAGCATAATGTGCAATTGCTTTACAATCAGTCTGTATCAGGGATACCATTATATGAAAATCAAAGCGATGAATATCGCAAGTCTGTTTTTTGTTTTCTCTCTACTCTTCACTATTGAGCCCGTCTTCGCGGCAGCGGATAGCACGGCACACGACCAGCCTCAACAACAAGCGGTTGCGGCTGGCTCCAATACCCTTTCGGTGGATAATCTCGATCAACTGATCTCTACTCTTGAAACAGAACAGGAGCGCCAACGATTTATCGATAATCTGAAGACCCTGCAAGCGGCTCGGCAAAGGGATGAATCAGCAGATTCCTTCCCTTTACTCGACGCGTTAGATTTGGAACGACGGAGTGGCTCGGTTCTGGACAGTATTATGGTGGCATTGGAAGATTACGGGTTAAGTGATTCTACAGCAGGTGGAATAATCCGCCTCGCCCTTGTTGCCATTGGACTGGTGGTTTTGGTGTTGTTAAACGGCTGGCTGTCCAGAAAGTTTGATCGTTCATTCGACCCGATGAGAAAAAAATTACATCTAAGCCCAACCCGATTTGACCTGTATTTTTTAACCCAGCGATGGTTTGTTTATTTTCTGGCGCTTGTCACGTTTTTCATCGCGTTGGACCAAACGTTTAATCTGAGCGTTCAGCACGTGTTTCCCGGCTTCAAATTTATGGAAATTTCCGCCCAGTTAGTGCAATTGTTATTTGTGGTGTTGTTATTTATCACTGTCTGGGAGGGAGTCAACGCGGTTACTGAATACCTCTCGTATACCAAGCGAGTCGTGGGCAATGCCAGAATGAAAACGTTGATTCCGGTCGTGCGTAATATCTGTCTTGCTGTGTTGAGTGTCCTCGGTGTTCTGGTCATTTTGGCCGAATTGGGAATCAACGTGATGCCGCTTTTGGCCGGCGCCGGAGTTTTGGGTATTGCGATTGGTTTTGGAGCGCAAACCTTGTTTAAAGACTTTATCACCGGTATGACCATTATTTTTGAAGATTTGGTGCAAATCGGCGATGTTGTGCGGGTGGGTGATCGCAGCGGATTGGTGGAAAAGATAACAATCCGTAAAATCCAACTGCGTGCGCTGGACGGGACTGTTCATACCGTACCTTTTGGCGAGATCGCTGTGGTCGATAATCTTACCAAGGAGTTCAGTTATTACCTGATGGACATAGGCGTTGCTTACCGCGAGAATATCGATGAAGTCATGCAGTGCCTCCAGGACATCGACAAGGAGCTGAGGCAGGACGAAAAATTCAAGCAAAAAATTCTGGAACCGCTGGAAATTTTCGGACTGGATAATTTTGCCGACAGTGCGGTAGTGATCAAAGCCAGAATCAAGACCCGTCCGATCGAACAATGGTCGGTGGGACGCGAATTCAATCGCCGCATGAAAATGGCGTTTGACGAGCGCGGCATCGAGATTCCATTCCCCCATCAGACACTGTATTTCGGCGAAGACAAATCAGGCCAGGCCCCCAGCGCGAAACTCAGCTTAACGGCAACGGAAAGCCAAGTTTGATTCACGCTGATGAACTTCCTAATCACCGGAGGGCGGCTCAGAGGGCGTATTATTCTCTGCGCGCTCTTCCCACTCGGCAACGTCGTCTTCAATAGCAATTTTCTTTGCCCCCGCAGGATTAAATTCCAGCACGAACATGTTCCACAGGGTGAAGAACAACGCTGCAATTAACGGCCCCACTACAAACCCCTGGAGACCTACCAACCCAATACCGCCCAGTGTAGAAAACAGCACTATATAGTCTGGCAGCTTGGTATCGCGCCCCACCAAGACGGGCCGCAGCAGATTATCCACCAATCCGATCACGAACACACCGAACGCGATCAAGCCCACGCCTTCAATATAATCGCCTATCGCCAACAAGTAGATGGCCACCGGCGCCCAGATCAGACCGGTTCCAACGGCAGGAATCAGAGAGGTGATCGCCATAACAGCAGCCCACAGAATTGCCGGCTGGATTCCTATTACCCAAAAAATAAAACCGCCTAATCCGCCCTGAATTAAACCAACCACCAAATTACCCTTCACGGTCGCCCGGGAGACTTCGGAAAACTTGGCAAACAAATGGGATTCTCTATCATCATCCATAGGAAATGCGATTTTGATCCAGTTAATGATCTTTGGACCATCCCGCAACAGATAGTAAGCCAGATACAACATAAGGCCCAGATTGAGCAAAAAGGACAGCGTATTTTGACCAAATTTGAGGGATTGTTTGGTAATAATATTGGCACCCGATGAAATCACCGAGTTAAGTTGCTGCTTAATTTCATCAATGCTGATGTTGTACTTTGCCAGTTCTTCCTTAGCGATCGGAAAAGCCTTAGTGATTTGATCCAGGTATTCGCTGGTTTTAATTTCACCGGATTCAAATCGCTTATACAGATCGGATGTTTCAGAGATCAGCGAGGTAAGAATGAACGAAAGTGGGATAATCAGAATGACCAGAGAGATTACAATCGTCGTGACGGCAGCCAGATTCTTTGAACCGCGGAATAACGAGACCAAGCGCCGATGCAGCGGGTAAAAAATAACGGATAAAATGCAAGCCCAAAGTATAGGTGAGGCAAAAGGCAATAAAACCCAAACAAACGCAATTGAGGTAGCGATTAGAACCCAGATGAATATCCTGGTGTCGTCAACCTTTACATCGGGGTTGCTGTTCACTGATTTTTTCTCCTGTTTTCGAATGATCGTCCGGTTGTTTCCCGGTGTGGGTGCCCGATTGTATTCCCAGACAAGTCGGTTCAGGTAATTTTTTCTATTTAAAATTGCGCAGTCTCAACCGGTCTTCCCTGCAAGCGATTAAACAATGCAATTCACTCGCCATTCCGGCAAATCCCCAGGCGCTAATTGTGGTGTGAGGTTCTCGCGGATTTGACCTTCCGTGAGGCGGTTACGCATGTAACTAAAAATTACACAACCTCAACCTTGTGACCAACGCATTACCCATTCCGCTGCTAAGCTCATTAATACGGCTTCTCCATTAAACACCAAACCCGCCATGAAGGGCTTTTTGCATGATTTCAGCTCAGCGCCTGCGTTCGCTGATGATACTGTGGACCGTATTATGTCTCAGCGGCGTCGCAAGTGCATCGAATAGCGTAGGTATAAAACACTTTAGATTCAGTGGGTTCGCTACACTTGGTGTGACCAAATCCGGTGATGAAGACCTTGGTTTTCACCGGGACCTGGATCGTGAAGGTGTGTTCGATGGTGATTGGTCTATCGCGGCAGATTCTCTGGTGGGCGTACAGTTTGATGTGACTGTGAACGACCAATTCGGCGGAGCAGTACAGTTGGTGGGAAAGGACCGCACTGAAGACAGTCTTGAAAACAGCGTGGAGTGGGCATTTTTACGCTATCGCCTGAATCCGAACTGGACAGTCCGGGCTGGCCGGATCGGATACGATCTCTTCATGTTATCTGACTATCGCAATGTCGGCTTTGCGTATCTATGGACGCGCCCGCCAATCGAATTCTATGCCCCCCTGACATTTACCGGCTTTAACGGCGGCGATATAGCCTGGGCCGGCGGATTTGGCGGCGGTACGCTGACAGGCAAGATCGCTTATGGTAACACGGCGTGCACGTTCAATATTTTGGGTAATCTGGTTGATATTGAGGCTAGGAATATCATAGCCGCTACCCTGAGCTGGGAGTCGGACCGATGGCAGTTTAAGTTAAACGCCTCGGATACACAGGTCGGCGAAAAGGGCGGGTTTTTTCCGGGGTCAGCCCCCCTGGCGAATATACTTCAGCAGGTATCGCCTATTTGGCCGGAAGTGAGTCGGGTGCTTGATGATTTCTACGTGTCAAACTCACACATTTTTTATTACGCTGCAGGGCTTGCATATAATAGTAATCCCTGGCAAATCCAGGCGGAAATCAGCCGTACTGATCCCAAATTGAATCTTTACCCCTCCACGCTTCAAGCCTATGTTAGCGCAGGCTATAAGGTGCAGGCGTTCACCCCGTATCTAATGATCTCTGGAGGCCAGGTGCAGGAAGACGCCAAGCAGGCACCGGATGCACCGGTCCTACCGTCAGCCCCCCAGATCTCCGGCCAGTTGGTGGCCATTCAGCAGGGAGTTCAATCGGTCTATGACGCTCTTAATACGGATCAGACTACGCTCACGGCCGGTATGCGCTGGGATATTCGATACGATACCGCACTAAAGGTGCAACTCGACCATTCGTGGGTTGGGCAGAAAGGATTCAGCCTGTGGGATACCAGAAACATCCCCACCCAAGATAAAAAAGTGTATACATTTTCCATTAACCTGAATTGTATTTTTTAATGACGACGCGGCTAAAGCAAATAATCTCATTGACCTTCGGGCTGCTGCTGACAGTAAGCGCCAGTGCCGACATCGTGGTTGTGGTGAATGCCGCAAATCCGGTCGAGCAATTAAGCTCTCGCGAGTTGGTGGATCTGTATATGGGGCGCAATCTGTATTTCCCGGATGGCAGCTTGGTGCTGCGGCTGGATCAGTCACCGGAATCCGCCACCCGTATAACGTTTTACCGAGAGTTGGTTGATAAAAGCGTAGCCGAAGTAAATGCCTATTGGGCCAAGCTTTTATTTACCGGTCGTGCCACACCACCCCAAACTGTTGAGAGCGCCGCTGGTGTATTGCAGGCAGTACAAAGTAATCTCAATGCAATCGGTTATGTCGATAGCGAAGACCTGAATGGAAGTGTCAAGGTTATCGGACGTGTTCCATAAACGCCGTCAGTGTACTTATCAATAATATACGATCCGCCTAATCAGACCGTGTGCGCTTCAGAGTAGCGATAACACCCGATGAGCATTGAATCCTGGCATTCAACGCTGGCTCGGGTCAATATGTGCGTGCACGTATTATCGAAGATTAGACGAAGGGATAAGAACAATGAATGCAGCCTATAAGCATGTAATGACCAGCATAGGAATAGGTTTGTTAGTCATAGCGCCAGTCTATTTATCCATATTGCTTCTACTAAAAGCCCTCCATTCGCTCGGGCAGCTTCTCCATCCTGTTATCGAGATCTTACCAGTGTATCTGCAATCCAAAACCGCTTTTGCGTTAGCGGTGCTACTGATTATTACCTTTATCATCGGCACCGCCCTTCGCACTGGGTTGGGTATGCGGGCACGCTATAAACTGGAAAGTGCGTTATTCGAACGTATTCCAGGTTACGCTATGTTCCGCGGCTTCACGCAACGGCTGGCCGGTGAAAGCGATGAGGAAACCTGGAAACCGGCATTGGTGGAAACCGATGACAGTGCTCTGATGCCGGTGTTTATCATCGAAGAATTGACAGATGGCCGTTACACCGTTTTCGTGCCTTCGGTACCCACCCCGCTGGCCGGTGCGGTGTTTGTATACGAACGGCACCGGGTGCATGAAGTGGATGTACCCTTTGCTCATGCACTGCGAGTGATTTCCCGGTGGGGTGAAGGTGCTCAGGATATGGTGGCGGCTATGAAAAAAAAATGAATCAGAATGCCACTGTCAGGTCTGTATTAAATACCCAACCGTTACCGCCAACCGCAAACGGGACACTACTGTACCCCACTGGAGAATCTTTCAGGTATAACGCCTGCAAACTGAAACGAAGTTCTTTTCGTTTCATCGGAAACCAGTTCACACCCAGCGTAAAATCATACGGGTCACCATATTCACCGAGTATTTGTGAATACTCTACATAGGCTTGGAGTGCTTTTGGAATCACCATGGCTGAGCCCTGCACTTGATAACCCTGATCGTCTAACTCGGTTACCGGAATCATGCCTACTGTCTGGAAATCATCCACCCATCGATGATAATACTCCCCTTCCAATGACCAGCCCCTATATTTAAAGCCCGCGTTTAATGCCAACATTTTATAAGTCGCTTGCCGAATCATTCCGCCTGTCTGGAACGGATCGTTGCCAAAAATCAGTGTGCCGTCCGATAAACGGATCTGGGCATTTTCAAACCCCTCTGTTCCTGGCTGGGCCTGAGCATCTTCGCGGCTGCGAGTAAAGTGTATGCCAATTTGGGTGGCAAAGACTTGGTGAAATTCATAATCACCGATTCCCTGCCCCGGACCGTATTCGCCGGTGGTTGGCATCCACCAAATCGCGCCTGAAAAGGTATTGAATCCATCATCGAGCTGGGAAGCATTAACGCCGAGTTGACTTAAGTTATTGCCCAACATTGCGCGATAGTTCAAGCCCGGCATAATCTCCCCAGACGCCCAGATACCCGAGGTATAAGATCCGCGGAAAAATTCATCGGCGATAGAGCGGTGATCGTTTTTCAGCCAGTTAGGGAACGTATAGTTGGTCGAACGGGTACTGGGTAAAGCACCGATACCGGCATAAAGTGACAACCCTTCATTAAAACTGTACCCCAGATTACCCGCAACGACGACTTGGGCCGGATCACCCTGACTGGTATTAGAGGTCCAGGTATAGAATAAATAGCGAAATTTGGGATCGAATAACCAGCCTTTGAAATTCAACGTCAGTTTTTGGAATTGAATGTCGTTGCGTAGATCCAACGTGGACGAACGGCCGAAGCGGTCTGTGTAAGTATCATTCAGTGCTCGTTGGTTAAGATAGCGAACATAGGTGAACGCACTGAAATCCACTTCACCCACAGGTGTGCGTGCTAATACAAAACCTTTCCCGGGTTCGTACTGTCCCCGAAATTCCGTGTCCGCCTGTTGCACTCCGGCTTCTTGCCGGGCTTGTTGTTCAAGTGCCTCGATGCGCCGCTCGAAACGTTTATTCTGCTCCGAAAGTTGATCGCGATCTGCTTTTAACTGCTCAAGCTCTCGCTCGACGGTGGTTGACTGCGAGTCCGCGTTAGCAACGTTTGCTGCAGGTAAAGACAGACTTAATATCGCGAACCCGCTCATCACTTTCAGTTTTTTCATTTTTATTCCGTTTTACTCTATTTCGCAGGTTCATCAGCCGCTGTTTCGCAAATTGCAGGCGCGTGATAATTCAGCCCTAATAATCGGAAATAATTTTCCCCCAGGGCGATATTACGAAACGCTTCGTCGTCAATTGCTTTCAACGCGCGACTAGTGATATCAAATTCTTTTGCATATTGATTGAAATCTTTCGTGCTAGCGGCGACGAAATCGGATCCGGGAAGAATGCGGGTGGAATACTCGTTGAAAAATGCAATAAAGATATCGCCCCACTGATGATATGCGTTAAACAGGACATCCCAGGAAATATCAAGCATCAACGCTGGGTAGCGATCGAGCAAATCTTTCATGATCGCAACGTGTTTATTAGGATCCATTGAGGTCAATTCTTTCGACAGGCCCATATGAGCCCATACGATTTTATTATCAGGATAGGTTTCAAGCACATGCTGCATCAAAAACAGAAATTCGGTAGGATTATCGTTGTTACCCAGATCAGAGTGCAATGTGACAGGAATATTGCGCTCGCGTAATAGCTGCATAAACGGAGCCCAGCCATCAATACTGGTCAGGGTGGCCGGCTCATGTTTGTTGGCTAATAGGGCTTGCTTCATAACATTAAGTTCACCGGCCCATTTGAACATGCCGGGGAATTCCTTATCGTAAAGCTGGATTGTTTTAACAATATCTTCAGGATGCGCCAGATCGGGAAAGGTCATGGACAAGGTGATATGGAGATTGGGATGCGGGTATTCCACTGAATCCATACCGTTTATAAAATCATTCTTTATGCTCGGCTGAGCTGCAATGCCCGGACAATCCAGGTAGTAGGTACAACCGGATTTCAATTCCAGCACCTGGCCAATACCGAAGTAATTCACGAAACGGATACCGAGCTTGTTAAAGTACGTGAACATCTCTTGAGTCTCGATAGGCGCTCCGCCGAATGGCTGAGGATGAAAATGCCCATCGATTATGGCGGTGTAAGGCTCGGTCGCTCGGTCATAACATGCTTGCTCATCCGTCGCTAAAGCGAAAGACGCCAGACTTCGCTGAGACCCGGGCTGCGGCGTCCCTGAATGCTTCTGAACCGGCAGCATTTCACAAGCCGAGATTGTAACCAGAACCGGAAAAAGTATGGCGCACCGTTTAGATGACAGCGCAGAAGACAAATTATGATTTCGAGTTGTACGGTATTGTGCCATGGTTGCGCCCATCCGTTTCAAGCCAAGTTCAAACCCAAACTGTTCGATCTATGCCGTGTTCAAGTCCGCATTGTAGGTATTGAATTACGCATTTGCTAGCGAAAAGTCCACCGTATTGCTTTCACAATGCATAGAGAACCGGGTAAAAAGAGAATTAGCGGGCGCGCACCCTGTTATTGGTATCTCTGCTTTTTTTAATCAGCGACTCATAGTCGTCGGACTGCGCGAATTTGCTCATGCGGTCATAGAGTAAAACATTAACCGTCGCCGCCAGGTTCATACACCCGCTAGTGGGTATGAATACCGTTGCGTCTGCCCGGTCAATAACGGACTGCGGCAAGGTCCCGTCTTCCGGACCGAACAAATACAGTGCTCGCTGCGGATGTCGAAATTGCGGCAGCGGGATGGCGCCCAATGCTAATTCCACACATACAATCGATACGCCCTCTTCCGCTGCCAGCACTAAATCGTCAACCGGAATCAGCGGGATCTGACTGCGTATGTTCTGGGTGTCAGTACTAAACCGCGCAGCCCGATCATAGCGTTGACCGGTGTAATAGACTGCATTCGCCACATAACATCCAGCGGCGCGCATTACACTGCCTACGTTTTCAGAACCCTTGGGATTATAAAGCCCGATCATTGATCTAAATTCCGCCATTTTAGCAACCACCACCTTCGTCAATCCGATGCACCGACTCTCAGTACAATGTGGCCAATAGTAGAGGTTAAGTTGGCCAGTTGCATTATAAAGGGCATCAACCACTTTATTGTTTTGCGGGTTTACTTACTATTCACCCGATTGAATAGAACGACCCAGACACCCTTTATATTCACCCGGAAGTGCGATTGATCAAATCCAAGGAACACGGAAATGCATGTATACCTAAAGTCATTAATAGCCTTTGCTATGTTTGCGCCTGTAGCGGTAACTCAGGCAAGCCCCGTAACAACCGGGAAGATTCATTCCCGTTACCCTAAAGCGAAAGCCGATTACGAAGCCATTGTAGTGGGAAGTGGATACGGTGGTGCCGTGGCTGCTCTGAATCTGGGAAATTGGGGTGTGGATACTCTGGTCCTGGAGCGTGGCCGTTGGTGGAAAGTTGAAGACCCGGCAACCGATGCGACCTTTGCCACTGTTGAAAGCATTGTCGAGCAGGCCGATTCCCGCGGGACCTGGCTTGACACCCGTTGCGGCGGGAATTTCTACCTTACCCTGATTCCCCCTATTCCCTGCGCAGTTGATACCGGAATACTGGAAGTGATCGATAGTGAACCGAATGCCTATGACCATTCCCCAAAAGTCATCGCTGAAGGCATCAACGTGATGGTGGGCGCTGGTGTTGGTGGAGGTTCATTGGTCAACAATGTGATCACTTACCGGCCCACGAAAGAAGGTTGGGATTTGTCTTTTCCACCCGCTGAACTGCCTTACATGCAACGCATCTGGAAAAGTCTGGAAACACGCTACTTTGAACGTGCAGAAAGCCGGCTTGATGCCTCGCCGGTGCCGCAGGATATCCTGATGACCGACGCCTATACCAGTTCTCAGGCTATGTGGAGTTTCGGCGCAGCAATGGGGTACCCGGACGAGAACCCGGAGGTGCCTGAAACCCAAACCTTTGGACGCGCATTTGCGCCTTTGATGGTGGATTGGGAGGCAGTGCGCGAAGAAATTGCCGGAGCACGCACACCCGCGTTCATTCTCGGAGAGGTTTGGTTCGGAAACAACAGTGGCGCCAAGAAATCGCTGGATAAAGACGACGCCTATTTGGGAAAAGCGATTGCGACCGGCAATGTGGATTTGCGGGCGTTACACACCGTTCAAAGCGTTCAGTACGATGAGCAAGCCGATCTCTACACGGTGACAGCCGTGCATACGGACGAGGAGTACAACACGCTACAGGAGGTTTCGTTTACCACGCGCAACTTAATCATGGCAGCGGGCTCGGTAGGCACAACCAAAATACTGGTCAGGGCCCGAGAGCGTGGTGACTTACCCAAACTAAATCGACACGTGGGCACGATGTGGAATAATAACGGCAATACCTCGCAACTGCGCTTTGCAGCCGACGGTTTAATTGGCCAAGGTGGGCCTGCCGGAGTGAAACTTACGGATTTCCGCGAACCGGGTAACCCGGTGGTTTTGGAAAATTTATCTCAGCGCGTGCCATCAGTCTTTGCCCAGGATCCACAGCTATCATCGTTTTTTGGCGCAATGCTCACCATCGGTATCGGTATCCCGCAAGGGACCGGCAATTTCGATTATGATGCAAAAAATGATACGGTAGCATTGCATTGGCCCGCTGATGCCTCCGAAAATGTCTACAACCGGGTGACAGAGCTCTACAGTGACCCCCAGATGCCAGGTACACCGTATATCCTGCCGTTGGAATCGTCGCAGAAAACAGCCGTACATCCACTGGGCGGCGTTCCCTTCGGCAAGGCGACTGATCTGAATTGTGGATTGAAAGGTTATCGCGGACTGTACGCTGTGGATGGTTCGATTATGCCGGGGGCGTCTGCTGTGGCCAATCCGACTCTGACGATTACTGCGATGGCGGAGCGCTGTATGGATTACATAGCTCCGTCCATCCGCTACGGACGACGTTAATGGTACTGAAAGCAAAATCCGAAACGAATAACAGACTGAAATTAATGGTGGTGGCTGGTATCGCAATTGCTGCCCTATTACTGGGCTTTGTTCTGGCCGGAATATTCCATTCCGGGCCAGAACAAAGCGAACGAGTACCATCCAATGCGGATAGCTCTGGTACACCTAGGCCAGACACAGACCAGCAACCTCTATCAGACATCTGGCAATGGGAAAAAGTGGATACCACGAGAAACGCTGACGGTGAACTATCGGCCTCTTCCTCCACCATAACTGCTTCGGGCTTACACCGAAAAGGCGTGCTCGATATGATCGGCAGAATTCAATACCAAGGTGACCAACTGATACTGGATTTCGATGCAAGAAAACTGCTGGAATCCGCGTTTGACAAATTGGGTCATCAGGCCAATCCTGGCCAGATCAACGAAATACAGACTATGTTAAAGCAAGTATTACCGGGCGCAATCGGGGAACAGGCGTCGGACGTTGTGGGACGATACTTTGAATATCAGCAAATAGTACAAAATAACGATTTAGACAGCCTTTCAGTAGAAGAGAGCATTGATCTGCGAGAGCAGGTTTTGGGGGTAAAGCTGAACTCTCGTCTGTATGGGGATGAACAAGCCTATCAACGGTTTTTGGGGGCAATAGCTCGGATTGATGGCAACGAATCATTGTCCAAGAGCGAGCGCAGTGACGCCGTGCGGCGAGTCAAACAGGACCTGAATGATGGGGTGTTTTTTGTAGCAGACGCTAGTCCGCAGGAACTGAGTGATATCACGGGATTGGTAGATTCTGCGCCGGAATTAAAAGATTATCTGAAATTGCAGGCACTTGCTCTTAGCGCCGCACACAAAAGCAGCGACGCCAATCACTCAGATTGGCAACAGCGTTATCAACAGTATGACGAGCAACGCCGCTGGGTGGTTGAGGCTGCCATGGTCGCGGAGGATAAACGTAAACAATTGGATCGCCTTTATAGGGAATTTTTCTCAGCAGAAGAACGTGCCAAAATACATGACTATATCGACCCTGATAAGCAGCCTTAATCAGCAATCGTCAACTGGTTGCGACCGTTTTCTTTCGAACGATACAGCGCCTGATCGGCCCGTTCGATTAACGAGGTTTTCGGCTCATTGGGAGTTTTTAACATCGATAAGCCCAAACTGATGGTAACGGAAAGTGAATTTCCTTCGTGAGAAATAGGATGGCTTTCGATGCAGGCTCTTATCCGCTGAGCGACATCCTGCGCGGATTCCATGTCGGTAGAGGGCAAAATTACAACCATTTCCTCTCCTCCATATCGAGCTACGATATCGCTGGTACGGCAAGTTGCTTTAATAAGCTGGGCAACCTCTCTCAATACCAGGTCGCCGAGTTGGTGCCCCCAATTGTCATTGAATTTTTTGAAATGGTCGATATCAACCAGAATCAGTGCTAATTCACGCTCATGCCGGATGGCAATGGCGATTTCCTGCGAGAGCATATTCTGAAAATATTCGTGATTGAACAAACCGGTTAAACCATCGAATGCGGCCTTTCGGGACAATTCCAGCCGACCCGCGGCTGCCATTCCGATAATTTCAAGTGTGTCGAAACGTTCCTGAGTGAACGTTCCGCTGGCAAGATTGTTTTCAAGATAGATAACGCCGTTAAGCTCTTTCTCATCGCCACCGCCACTTACAATGGGCAAACACAGCACTGACCGAACCTTATTTTCCTGAATATATTGGTCCAGCTCCAACCCCGGGATCTCTTCCACGGGTTGTTGGGCATCCCGTATAACCACGGAATTCAAGGTGCGGGTGACAAAGTGAAAGAGAGCCTGAGGGATGTTTTCAGACGTCACCGGAAGCGATTGCAAAATCCGTGGAGTGCCACCGTCTACATCCGCCTCCCCCTCAATGAAATACTTGCCCTCGGCATCTCTGAGTATGAGAATTCCATGCTGAGCACCGGCAAACTCGACGGCTGAAGCAACAATAACCTCCACCATCCGGCTGTGGATTTTTTCTTCTGCGATAGCCTTAAGCGCTTTCATTAATGAGGTGATATCAAAACTGGCCATATGCGCGGTGGTGGTCCCCGCAGCTGATTTCTTTACCGTATTGGTGGCCTGGGATAGTAAGTGCGGATAGCGATAGTGTATGTCGTCAACTTTAGCCTGCGATCCCCAGCGAGTATAAAGCTCACAAGCTTGTATCAGATAAGGGGTAGCCAGTGTATCCCGCTCAGCACGGGCGTGCATGGCTCCGCATAACTCTACCGCAAGTGCCTGCTCGTGAATAAAGCCCTGAGCTGCGGCCAATTTTGCAGATTTGTCGTAGAGTTCGTGCGCGCCGAAATGGTCGCCTTCAACACGGAGTAAATCGGCAGCAACCAATTCGTATTTGTTCTGATAATTATCCGGGCAACTGATCGAAAGCTTTTTAAGGGCTTTTTGGTTCCTTATTACCGCCTTCATCAGTTTACGTTTCACTTTGGTATTCGGTTCATCAACAATATTCGCAAGCCGGATCAGCGAATCAATCATAAATGAACGCACCGGGCGATAGAAGCCACCGGATTTAAACCGGCTTACCTGGGCATTTTTGCGTTGTTTAAGAGCGGTTTTGTGGTCACCGAACATATAGCTTAATAAAATGGAATAGTCTTCATCAACTACAAGTAGCGAAGCATCATTGATGTCTTTGTGCTGCGAGTATCTGCTTTCAATGTCATAAAAGTCACCCGACAGAATCGAAGGATCATCCGCCTTGCCGGTCAGGTTGTCGCAAAATTGTTGCAGCGCTTCGATGTATTGAGTTTGATTACCCTGGTTCAGAGACTTAAGAATGGTACGCACTTCTTCTAGGTTTTCACGCCACTGGTTCAGGCCTAAACCGGTATCGAATTGATACACCGCCAGAACAGACAAGGCTAACGCCGCGTATTCGAAGTCACCGTTTTCAAGGCTCAATCGATATGCATCCCACAGCGGATCAACCGAGTTCCGAATCGGCTCCTTCCAGTGTCGCACCATGCCATTGAACACATGGATCGCCCTCCCCCTCAATGTGGAGTTTTCATAGCGATCAACCAGCTTCATCGCTAACTGTCCATATTCGAAACCTTTATCCGCTTTTCCTAACTCACTGGCCTGGATCATTCCATACACACCCCAGGTGGTAACCGCTTCCGGGGTGTGTCCGAACTTTAACTGCACCCGGGCGGAAAACAACACCATTAGCGGCAAAAGATTCGGTTCAACAAATAACGCAGCCCTGGCAATCCGGGCGCCCAGCGCGTTTGCAGCAATGTGCTGGGCATCGCTCATTTCCGGCAAGTTGAGAATTTGTGCGATGCTGGTATTGCGCAGCGCCCAACGTAGTTTTATTAATTCAATTATGACATGCTTCTTGGTTGCGAACGCTGGATAGGGATGACCAAGTTGCGCCAGAACCGGTTTAGTCATATCGACGGCTTCACGGAGTTTACCTTGCGCTACCATTGCTGAAGCCAACACAATATACAGATCTACTTTATCCAGAAGGCTACGGGCGTGTTTCAAACCGGGGTCTATGAACATATCCAGCTTTTCAAACTGGTGGCTAAGATAAGCTGCTTCAGCAGCATCAGTATGAATAGAAAGCTTCATATCATAATGACTCTCCCACCATTGATCGTTGGTGAAAGAAAACGCCTTGCTAAGGTAATCCAGCGCCGCATGGTAGGCTGTTGAATTTTTGGCGCGCATACCGGCTTGAATATTAAGCTGGCACAATTGAATGAACTCGTCTTCGTCCTGAATTAGCTCTGATCCAAGATTCAGATGGTTGGTCACTTCAAACAAGATATCTTTGTTCTGAAACAGAATCAGATCCGGCAGCAAAAGGCGCCCAATATTCAGATGCGCTTCTTTGCGTTTGTTTCTATCCAGAATAGAATAAGCCGCCTGCTGAATTCGGTCGTGCGCGAATGCGAACTCAACCGTCAAATCCTCAGTTTTTAAACCATCAAGCTCAAGCAACTGATAGGCACCGGAAATAGGTGCAATAACCCCTTCGATCATGGCTGTGAACAGGTGTTTGGAAATATTGGCAGCAGGCGACTGGGACACCACCACCAAGCTGCGTAACTGGAAGCGATTGCCTATACAGGCTGCCAATTCAAGCAACTCCAGTGTTTGCTTTGGTAGTTCTTTCAGCTTCGCGGTCATCAATTCGACCAGGTTGTCCGTCATTTGCTGAGCTTGAATCTGATCGAGTTGCCACGTCCACCGGCGTTCTATTTGAGAAAACGAAATCAGACCTTCTTTGTGAAGCACTTTTAGAAATTCTTCCGTAAAGGGGGTCCTGTGGAAGAACCGACAAATTTGACAAGTTTGCATAAACGACCAATTTATCATCAATTCTGAGGCCCATCGTCACGCCAAAAATGCTGTTTCACATGATCCTCCAATATCCTTGC